>NZ_VYKE01000193.1:0-8110 GCF_032424515.1 Pseudomonas sp. JV245A | reverse complement strand
ACCTGGCGCACCCGCTCGCAATCGTCGTGGACATCGGCTTCCACGCCATCCAGCTCGCACAGCAGGATGGCCTCGGCGTCCACCGGGTAGCCGGCATGGATGAAATCCTCGGCGGCGCGGATCGCCAGGTTGTCCATCATCTCCAGGCCGCCGGGGATGATGCCCGCGGCAATGATGTCGGCCACGGCGCGGCCGGCGGCTTCCACCGAGTCGAAGGCCGCCAGCAGCACCTTGGCGATCTGCGGCTTGGGCAGCAGCTTGACCGTGACTTCGGTGATCACCCCCAGCAGGCCTTCGGAGCCGGTGAACAGCGCCAGCAGGTCGAAGCCCGGCGCGTCCAGGGCCTCGCTGCCCAGGGTCAGGGGCTGGCCCTCGACGCTGAGCATCTGGACCTTGAGCAGGTTGTGCACGGTCAGGCCGTATTTGAGGCAATGCACGCCGCCGGCGTTTTCCGCGACATTGCCGCCAATCGAACAGGCGATCTGCGAAGAGGGGTCGGGAGCGTAGTACAGGCCCCAAGGCGCGGCGGCCTGGGAGATCGCCAGGTTGCGCACCCCGGGTTGGAGCCGGGCGCAACGGGCGGCGGGGTCGATCTGGAGGATTTCCTTGAAGCGCGCCATCACCAGTAGCAGGCCCTTTTCCAGGGGCAGGGCGCCACCGGACAGGCCCGTGCCGGCGCCCCGGGCCACCACCGGCACCCGATGGGCGTGGCAGATCTGCAGGATGCGCTGCACCTGGTCCAGGTGCCGGGGCAGGGCCACCAGCATCGGCGTGCTGCGGTAGGCGCTCAGGCCATCGCATTCGTAGGGTTTGAGCTGTTGCTCCTGGTCCAGCAGCTCCAGCTCCGGTAGCTGCTGACGCAGGGCCTGGATCAGGGCCTGGCGGTCGACGTCGGGCAGGGCGCCATCGAGGCGTTCGTCGTAGAGAATCGTCATGGCGGCTAAGGACCTTGTGTGGTTTTTATCAGGTCGCGAATGCTGTACGGCTGCCTTGCATGATTGGCCCGGCGGGCTTTAGTGTCCATGTGCGTTGGCAGTGGTCGAACCACTTTGTTTTCCAGGGCAGGCCGGGGTTTTTCCGAAAGATCAGGTTTTTCAAAAGCTTGGCGGGCGCGCAGGAATAGCCGGACAAATGGCACAGGGCTGGTCATACCAGTGGGAGGAAGCATGCAGGACACGCAAGCGGGGCGTCGGCCCCAGGTGGCGGACCTGGTCTGCGCACGGATCGAGCGGTTTATCGTCGACGGGGTATTCAAGACCGGCCAGTTGCTGCCCTCGGAACGGCGCCTGACGGCCAAGCTCGGGGTTTCGCGCACGGCCCTGCGCGAGGGCCTGAAACTGCTGCGGGCGCGGGGCATCATCGACACTCGACAGGGCCGCGGCTCCCAGGTGGCGCAACTGTCGGCCCCGGCGGCGCAGTCGCCGCTGATGCATCTGTTCAGCTCCCAGCCCCGCACCCTCTACGACCTGCTGGAAGTGCGCAGCCTGCTTGAAGGCGAGTCGGCGCGGCTGGCGGCCCTGCGCGGCACCGAAGCGGATTTCGTGCTGATCGAGCGCGCCTACCATGCCCTGCTGCAGGCCCATGAACAGGCCCTGGAGCCCGCCGCCCTGGCGCGCCTGGACCACGCCTTTCACCTGGCGATCTGCGAGGCCTCGCACAACCCGGTGCTGGTGCAGACCCTGGGCTCGCTCACCGACCTGCTGCTGAACTCGGTGTTCGCCTCGGTCAACAACCTCTATCACCGCCCGGCGCCCAAGCGCCAGATCGACCGCCAGCATGCGCGGCTGTACAACGCAGTCACCGGGCGCCTGCCGGAACAGGCGCGCAAGGCAGCGGTGGTGCATATCCAGGGCATTGCCCGCAACCTCAGGGACATCGAGGACGAAGAACAGCGGCTGGTGCGCGCTACCTTGCGTTTGCAGGGCTGGGAGTGAGTGGCCGACCATCAGTCGCGTGCGCCCTGGCCGGGCGGTGCCTTGGCCTAACCTGTGGGGACTCGGCCCGAGCGGGGCGCTCGGTGAAGCACCCGCCCAAAGGCCCGAGCCTTGAACCCTAGGAGCCATGCCATGTCCACGCAAACCTGTGCCTGCCCGGCCTGCACCTGCAAGCTGGGCGCCCATGCCATCGTCCGTCACGGCAAGCACTACTGCTGCCAGGCGTGCGCCGACCATCACGCCCACGGCGAGCCTTGCGCTTGCACCGAAGGCTGCAAATGCGCCAAGGGCGCCCACGGCTGAGAGGGGATCGGCGGGTGGGGCCGTGCGGCTCCACCCGCGTTGCTGCGTCCTAGACCGAAGGGCGCCAGGTGACGTTTTCGATACCGAACTTTTCGGCCATGGGCTTGCTGGTCTTCTTCACCCGTTCGCGGCCGAAACGTCCTATCCGACCCACTCCAGCGTCGCAACTGGCCCAGTGCCAGGCCTCGGCGTTGTCCATCTTTTCCTGGCGGATGATGAAGGACTTGGGGGCGCCGTGGAGGGTGTATTCGATGACGAAAAGTTTTGCGTTGTTCATAAAGCCTTTGTTCCTCCCTGTGATCTTTTAGTGATCCTGGCGCGGCGGAAAAATTCACTCTGATTGTCCGCCCGGGCTACCGACGGTCATGGGCCGCCAGCCGCTCTATCCGAATGGATTCCCGAGCGGCGCCCAGGCCTTCATCCGGATGGGCGCGGCAGCGGTTGGCGGCGCCCCGGGCGGCTGGTTACCATGGGCGCCCGCCGACCTGCCGCGACCTTGCCATGGCCCTAGCCGCACCCCCCGACCTCAGCGACCCCGCGATCCCGGTGCAACCCCTGGCCCGCACCTATCCGCGGGGCTTGTTCATCGAGCCCCATGAACACGATTGGGGCCAGTTGCTCTACGCCATGAGCGGGGTGATGTGGGTCGAGACGCCCCATGAAGCCCTGGTGGTGCCGCCCCAGCGCGCGGTGTGGTTGCCGCCGGGGGTGAGCCACGGGATTCGCGTGGTCAGCGACCTGCAGATGCGCAACATCTACCTGCGCCCGTCCCTGGCGGCGACCCTGGACCCCAGCGTCCAGGTGCTGCAGGTGGACAACTTGCTGCGCGAATTGATCGTGCGCCTGGTGGAACTCGACCCGCCGCAGCCGGAGTACTACGAGGCGCTGGTGGGGCTGGCCCTGCTGGAACTGCGCCGGGCTCACCGCTCGCAATTGAAGATAGCCCTGCCGGACGCCTCCGACCGGCGCCTGGGCAGCCTGTGCCAGGCGGTGATGGCGGCGCCGTCCCTGGCCATCTCCTTTGAACAGCACGCCGATGCGGCGGGGGCCAGCGTGCGCACCTTGGCGCGGCTGTTCAAGGAGCAGTTGGGCGTGGGCTTTGCTGAATGGCGGCGCCAGGTGCAACTGGCCACTGCTGCCGCGGAGCTGATCCAGGGTGTACCGGTGAGCCGCATTGCCCGGGAGCTGGGCTATTCCCCCAGCAGCTTCAGCGACATGTTCCGCCGGGAACTGGGTGTCGCGCCTTCCCAGTACGCCAGCGCCAGCCAGGTGTAGCCGCTGCCACAGGCTCGGGCCGCGTTCGGACGAACGGCTCCGCAGGAGACGTGAAGATCCGGAGAGCGCCGGATGTGCATCAGGTGGACGCCAGCCAAGCGACCGCCAGGGTTTCGGCCTTGGCCGAAATCCTGAAGCACTTGGCCGATGCCGCGGGACCGTGCCACCTAGACTGTGCCGCACACGCCACTTCACCCCGGCATGAGCCGCACGGCCTCTGGAGCGCAGCATGAACTACCTGATTTCCCTGGCCGCCGGCCTGTTGGTCGGCCTGCTTTACGGCGCCTTGCAGGTGCGTTCTCCGGCGCCGCCGGCAATTGCCCTGGTTGGCCTCTTGGGCATGCTCGGCGGTGAGCAGTTGTGGCCCCTGGGGCGCCAGTTGCTCGGCAGCTGGCTGTCCTGAACACGCATTTTTCCTTTCTCCCCCGACTCATGGAACCGACGATGAAAGCACTGCAATTTTCCGCCACCGGCGACCTCGCGGCCCTGCACGTAGTGGACCTGCCCACCCCGGTACCGGGTGCTGGCCAGGTGCTGGTGCGCATCAAGGCCGCGGGCCTCAACCCCAGTGATGTGAAGAACGTCCTCGGGCGCTTTCCCTACACCACACTGCCGCGGGTGCCCGGGCGGGACTTTGCCGGGGTGGTGGAGCAGGGGCCGGCGCAACTGCTGGGCCAGGAAGTCTGGGGCACCGGCAAGGAGCTGGGCTTCTTCGCCGACGGCAGCCATGCCCAGTACGTGGTGCTGTCCGCCCAGGGCGTGGCCCGCAAGCCACGGCACCTGAGCTTTGCCCAGGCCGCAAGCCTCGGGGTGCCCTACACCACAGCCTGGGATGCCCTGGAGCGCAGTGGCGTAGCCCGTGGCACCCGGCTGCTGGTGATCGGCGGCGGCGCGGTGGCCTCGGCGGCCCTGGCCCTGGCCAAGGTGCGCGGGGCCCGGGTGCTGGCGGCGGCGCGCCGGGTGGAGCAGGTCCAGGCGCTTGAAGCCCAGGGCTACCCGACCTTGCACCTGCAACAGCCGGAAACCCTGGCGGCCCAGGTGGCCGAAGTCTATGCCGGCGGTGCCGAGGTGATCTTCGACACCACCGGCTTCTGGCTGCCGGCCTCGGTGCCGGCCCTGGCCACCTTTGGCCGCATCGCCATCATCGCCGCCCCGGTGGACGGCCATGTGCAACTGCCGGCCCTGGCGCTGTACCGCAAGGGTGGCTCGGTGGTGGGGATCAACTCGCTGTTGTATGGCGTAGAGGCGTGCGCGGCGATGCTGGAGCAGTTCGGCCGCTATTTCGATGAAGGCCTGCTGCCGCTGCCGGAAGGCCTGGTGGAATCGCCGCTGGAGCGGGGGCTGGAGCGTTATGCCGAAGTGAACCAGGGGCGCGGCGAAAAAATCATCCTCATCCCCTGAGCGCAGCGGCCATCCCTGCGTAGGAGCCAGCTTGCTGGCGAAGAGGGCCTTGAGACCTCCATCGCCGGCAAGCGGAACGCCGCCTGGCCGCTCCCGGGAGAGAAATCAGGTCTCGGGCACGCCCTTTTCCCAGGCCGACCAGTTGCCGAGGATGTCCTGCACCAGGGGGTTGCCCGCCCGGTAGAGGTTTTCCAGGGCCGGGACAAAGCCGCCCTGGTCGGCGTACTTGAGCAGGTTGTCCACTTCGCTGGCCCCCGGGGCCGGGCGGTCGAAGTCGGAACCGGCGCGCACCACCGCCAGGCGCTGGATGTCCAGCAGGCCCTCGCGGCTGGCCCGCAGCAAGGCTTCGTAGGTGGAGTTGTCTTCCTGCTGGGTGGTGCAATAGGTGCCTTTGTTGTCGGT
Organism: Pseudomonas sp. JV245A; assembly: GCF_032424515.1. Taxonomy (NCBI): domain Bacteria; kingdom Pseudomonadati; phylum Pseudomonadota; class Gammaproteobacteria; order Pseudomonadales; family Pseudomonadaceae; genus Pseudomonas; species Pseudomonas sp. JV245A. The sequence goes on along the minus strand of NZ_VYKE01000193.1, from coordinate 2,795 downwards.
CAGCAAGCGGGTCCAGACCTCCGCCCGTTCGCTCAGGCGGGTGCCGGAAAACCAGGTGTTGCCCGCCAGGGTGTCGCAGCGGGTCACCACCGGTGGTTGGTTGGCCGGGGCCTTGGGGTATTTCAGGCGCCAGGCCGCCGACTCCTTGCTCTCGCTCAGGGCCACGTTGCGGCTCAGGGCGAAGGCCTTGGCCTGGAGCTTGGGGTTCAGCTCGAAGACTTCGGTCTTGTAGTCCAGGGGCGGTTTTTCGTTGGGGCCCTTGGTGTTGATCCCCAGGTAGCCGGTGGGCCAGCCCTCGGGCGCATCCCGGGAGTCGATTTCCCACTGGGTGCCGAACTCCACCAGGTAATGGGCCCAGGCGGCGGTGCCGATGGTGCCGTGCTGGGGGCTGATGCCGGCGATCCCGGCAATCAGGAAATAGCTCTTGCGCAGGTCGAATTTGGGCGACAGCGCCAGGGCCAGGGTCGACGCCGCGGCATTGGTCTGGCCCATGCCCGTGGTCAACAGGCACACCTCCCGGTCGTTGCAGCGAATCACCGGATACTCCGCCGCCAGCCCCGGCACGCGGATCTCGCGCTTGAGCTCCAGGCGCTCGATCCAGTGCTGCGCTTCCGGCGCGAACATGCTGATCAGCACCACCTTGGGCTTGATCGGTGCCTCACTGGCCCAGGCGCCGCTAGCCACCAGTGCACTCAAGCCCATTGCCCACGAAACCTTTTGAATCCCACGCATACAACCTCCATGAGTGCCGTTAACCGGCGCTTATCCTGCCTGATCCAGGTTGCAACTCATCGCAACCGCTCTTGTCTTGCCGCTGCTTTAAAACTGATAGCCAACCCCGGCGTAATAGCCCCAGCCATTGGAGCGGGCGCGGAATTCGCCGTCGCCGAAATTCAGCACGCTGCCGTCTTCCCAGTTGCCGCCGTTGTGGAAGTAGCGGCCCACCAGGGTGAAGCGCAGGTGGGTGAAGGAATAGAGCAGCACGTTGGTGGCCACCGTGGCGTTGGCGGTGCGGGCCGGGTTGTCCTTGTGCAGGTCGGAGCCGAAATCGAAGTTGGTGAAGCCGATGTAGGTCAGCGAGGCACCGTTGCTGAAGCTGTCGATGGGCACGATGTATTTCAGCTGGGCGCGATAGCCGTCCCAGGAATACTCGTTGCTGGCGCCGTAGTTTTCCCACTGGTAGCGGCCGTAGAAGTTGGCCGAGAGGTTGACCCGCGAATGGGTGTCGATGTCGGTGCCCAGGCCGCTGTACAGGGTGTTGGCGCGGTTGGCGGTGCGGCTGCCGTGGTCGTAGATCCAGTCGAAGGCCACGTACCACTCCTTGAACGGGCCGATGGCCAGGCTGCGGCCGGCCAGGTAGTCGATGGAGATTCGCGGCTCGTGTTCCATGAACAGCGGCGAGCCGTGGTCCCAGATGCCCTTGTCGTGGCTGTTGCCGATGTCGAGGATCTTCGGCAGGTCGATGTAGCCGTACAGCTCGAAGGGGCCCTTGCGCCCGAAGTATTCGTATTCCAGGTAGATGTCGTCTGCCGGGCGCGGGCCGAAGCTGATGTCCTTGCTGCCGATGAGCATCAGGTCCTGGTTGTACCAGTCGGAGAGGTAGGCGCCCTGTTTGGCCGGTTGCACATCGGCGCTCAGGCTTTTGCCCTGGGCCGAGTCGTCCGCCGGGGCGGCGGTGGGCTGGGCGAAGGCGCTGGGTAGACCCGTAACGCCGGCCAGCCACAACGAAACAGCCAGGGTACGGCAGGACGCATGGCGTCGCAGAGGGTTGAGCATGGAAAGTCCCTGTTCTTGCAGTGTGAAGTCCCTTGTGCTCGACACTTCGAAAGAAGGCGGCGAACACCCACGAAATTACAACTCGCAAACGTTTGCATATGGCGTACCAACTTGAAACAGCGGCTTGCGACAAAGGCGTGAATGGCGGCGGGATTGGCGCTTGGGGCGGGGTGCGTGCCGATGGCGGGGAGGGCCGGGCGCTGCAGGCCTGGGCAATGCCCGCCCCCCAGGCCCGGCGCTGGTGCAGGCGCGCAATGCTAGAGTGCGCCACTTACCCGCCACCACCTCGGGAGTGACCATGGAGCTGTCCGACCACCTGCTGATGCTTGAACGCCAGTTGCAACAGGCCGAAGTGCGTGCCGATCGCCAGGCGCTGGAGGCCTTGCTGGCCGATGACTTTCTTGAATTCGGCGTCAGCGGCGGGCGCTGGGACAAGGCCCAGGTGCTGGCCAGCCTGCCGCAGCAGGTGTTCATCGAACGGCGCATCAGCGAGTTCGCCGTGCAGTGCCTGGGGGCCGACCTGGCCCAGGTCACCTACCTGTGCCATAACGCCGCAGCGCCCGGGCGGGCGGCCAGCAGTGCCTGGCGCAGCTCGCTGTGGCGCTGCCAGGAGGGGCGCTGGCAGATGCTGTTCCATCAGGGCACGCCGCGGCCAAGTGCCTGAGGGCTCTGCTAGAATCCCGGTCCCAGACTTGACGAGGTGCCCCATGAGCGAGCCGATTCGCCTGACCCAGTACAGCCACGGAGCCGGTTGCGGCTGCAAGATTTCCCCCCAGGTACTGGAGGTGATCCTGGCCGGCAGCGGGGCGCAGAACCTCGACCCCAAGCTCTGGGTCGGCAATGCCTCGCGCGATGACGCGGCGGTGTACGCCATCGATGAAGAGCGCGGCGTGGTCTCCACCACCGACTTCTTCATGCCCATCGTCGACGACCCCTTCGACTTCGGCCGCATCGCCGCCACCAACGCCATCAGCGACATCTACGCCATGGGCGGCGACCCGCTGATGGCGATTGCCATT
>NZ_VYKE01000192.1:0-8147 GCF_032424515.1 Pseudomonas sp. JV245A | reverse complement strand
GCAGCGCCTCGATCCCCGGCGCCGCCACCCCGGGGTGCAGGCTGAAATAGGCCACCAGGCGCTCGCCACGCATCAGCACCGCCACCTCGCGCAGGGCCGGGTGGCTGGCCAGCCGCGCCTCGATTTCCCCCAGCTCCAGGCGCAGGCCCCGCAGCTTGACCTGGAAGTCGTTGCGCCCGAGGAACTCCAGGTCGCCGTCAGCGTTGTAGCGCACCCGGTCACCGCTGCGGTACAGCCGGTCGCCGGCGACGAAGGGGCTGTCGATAAAGCGCTCGGCCTGCAACTGCGGCAAGCCCAGGTAACCCCGGGCAACCCCGACCCCGCCAATGTGCAGCTGGCCGCTGACGCCCTGGGGCACCGGCTGGTCATGGGCATCCAGCACATACAGCCGGGTGTTGGTGATGGCCTTGCCGATCGGCAGTTGTACCGGCGGCACCGCTGCCCCTGGCTCCAGGGTCCAGGCGCTGCTGTCCACGGTGGCCTCGGTGGGGCCGTAGACGTTGTGCAAACGGGCTCCGGGCAGGCGCTGGCGGAACAGCCGGGCAATCGCTTCGGTCAGCTCGCCGCCGCCGCAGAACACATCGGTCAGGCTGTGGCACTGGCCGGCCTCTTCCAGCTGCAGAAATTGCAGGAGCATGGCCGGCACGAACTTGATCATGCTCACCTGCTCCTCGCGCACCAATTGCGCCAGATACAGCGGATCGCGCTGGCCGTCGGGCCGCGCCAGCAACAGGCGCATGCCCGTGACCAGGGGCCAGAACAGCTCCCAGACCGAGCCGTCGAAGCTGAACGGCGCCTTTTGCAGCAGGGTGCCCCGGGCCCGCTCGCCACACAGCTGCGAACTCCAGTGCATCAGGTTGCCCAGGCCGCGGTGCTCCACCATCACCCCCTTGGGTGTACCGGTGGAACCCGAGGTGTAGATCACGTAGGCCAGGTGCGAAACCGTCAGCCCTGCCACCACGGGATCATGCTGCGGCGCTTGCTCCCAGGTACTGCGGTCGAAGTCGATCAGCGACAGGGGCAGCGGGCCCAGCAGCTCGCGGGTCGGCTGGTGCACCAGCACCGCCAGTGGCTGGCTGTCCTGCACCAGGTAGCGCAGGCGCTCCAGCGGGTAGTCCGGGTCCAGGGGCACATAGGCACCGCCGGCCTTGAGGATGCCCAACAGGCCGATCAGCAGTTCCGGGCTGCGCTGCACGCAGAGCCCGACTCGCACATCCGGCCCCACCCCCTGCTCGCGCAGGTAATGGGCCAGCTGGTTGGCGCGCTGGTTGAGCTGCCGGTAGCTCAGTTGCCGCGCACCGGCCTGCAGTGCAATGGCCTCGGGCGTGCGCCGCACCTGGGCCTCGAACAGGGCATGCAGGGTCAGCTCCCGCGGGTATTGCGAACGGGTGGCATTGAGCGTTTGCAGCAGGTAGCGCGACTCCACCGGCGGCAGGATCGACAGGCTGTGCAACGGCGTCTGCGGCGCCTGTTCCAGGGCCAGCACCAGCGCTTCGAGAGCGGTGCTCAGGTAGCCCAGCAGGCGTTGCGCGCCGATCCGCCGCGGGGCCCGGCAGCCCAGGCGGAACCCCGGTTCCAGGTCGTCCACCGCCAGCATCAGCGGGTAGCTGAGCACCTCTTCGCTGCTCAGCAACTCGACCCCAGGCAAACCCTGCAACAGGTCGCCGCCGAGGTTGTGGCGATAGTTGAGCAAGGCATTGAACAGCGGAGTCGGCGCCGCCACCGCGCTGCAGCGCTGGGCCAGGGACAGCGGCGCCTGCTCGTGGGCAAGCAAGGCACTGAGGCGCTGCTGGGCCTGGCCCAGCCCCTCGGCCACCGTCAGCCCCGCCAGCTCCAGGCGCAGTGGCAAGGTGTTGATGAACATGCCCAGGGCCCGGTCGGCCCCCGCCCCGGCTTGCAGGCGGCCCAGCAATACGCTGCCGAAGAGCACGTCCTCACGGCCGCTGGTACGCCCCAGTACCAGGGCCCAGGCCAGGTGAAACAGGCTGGCGGCGCTGACCCCGAGCTGGCGCACCTGGGTCCGCAGGCGCTGGCCAAGCTCGGCTTCCAGCAGGCCGCTGGCGTGCTGCAGGTCCAGTTGTTCCCCGGGCCGTTCCTGCAGTTCGAAGGCCAGGGTCGGCTCGTCCACCGTGCCCAGGCCGGCCTCGAAGAACGCCTTGTGGGCGCCCTGCCCCTGGCGCGTGCGAGCCACGTAGTCACGGTAGGCATAGGCCGGCGCCAGGCTGGCTTGCCGGCCTTGCACATGGGCGGCGATTTCCGCCAGCAGCACCGCGGTGCTGGTGGCGTCGTTGACCAGGTGATGGAAGCGCAGCAGGCCGATCCAGCGCCCATTGGCCCGGTCCTCGGCCCAGGCCAGGGCCAGCATCGGCGCCTGGCGGATATCCAGCGGGTTGTGCTGCGGGTCGAAGTGCTCGCGCAGTCGCTCCGCTACATGGCCGCCGGGCCCGGCCTGCCACTCTTGCACCGTCAGCCGGGCCTGGCGCCAGACCACCTGCAGCGGCTGCTCCAGCACGTCCCAGACCAGGCTGGTGCGCAGGATGTCGTGGCGCTCGATCACTGCCTGCAGCGCCAGGGCGAAGGCGTCCAGGTCCTCGCGCCGGGCGAAGGCGAACAGCGCGTGCTGCTGGTAGGGATCGCGGGCGGCGGTCATGTGGTGATAGAGCAGGCCCTCCTGCAACGGCGCCAGGGGGTAGATGTCCTGCACATTGGCAGCGCCGCCGGGGATGCAGGCCACCACGCGGTCGATGCTGTCCTGGTCCAGCTCCACCAAGGGCAGCATCGCCGGGGTGATGCGCTGGCAGTCGGGCGGAACGCGGTTGGCCGGGACCTCGACGACCTGCCCGGTGCTCACCGCCGCAGCGAGACTGGCCAGGGTCGGCTGGCCGAACAGCACCCGCACATCGGCCTGCAGGCCGGCCTGGGCCATGCGCTGGATCAGTTGCAGGGCCAGCAGCGAATGCCCGCCCAGTTCGAAGAAGTGATCGTGGCGGCCCACCTGCTCCACCTGCAGCAGCTCGCTCCAGAGCCCGGCCAGGGTGATTTCCAGCGGGCCCTGGGGCGCCTCGTAGGCGCGGCTGATCAGGTCCCCGGGCCCCGGCGCCGGCAGCGCCCGGCGGTCCAGTTTGCCGTTGCCGGTCAGCGGCCAGGCGTCGAGCGGTACGTAGGCCATGGGCAACATGTACTCCGGCAACTGCTGGCGCAGAAATTCCCGCAGTTGAAGGGCCGTGACCGCCTGGCGCGGAATGAACCAGGCCAGCAACTGGCCGTCCCGGGCCTGGACCAGCGCCTCGCGCACTGCCGGGTGATCCCCCAGGCGGGTCTCGATTTCCCCCAGCTCGATGCGCAGGCCGCGGATCTTCACCTGATCGTCGTTGCGCCCCAGGTATTCCAGGCTGCCGTCCTCCCGCCAGCGAGCCAGGTCGCCGCTGCGGTACATGCGCGCGCCGGGGCGGTCGCTGAAGGGGTCCGCAAGGAAGCGTCCGGCATTCATCCCATCGCGGTTGAGGTAACCCCGGGCCACCCCGCCACCGCCCACATAGAGCTCGCCGGGCACGCCGATGGGCAGCAGTTGCTGCTGTTCATCCAGCAGGTAGATCCGGGTATTGGCGATGGGCCGGCCGATATGCAGGGCTTGCCCGGCCTCGATGGCACCGGAAGTGGCGACCACCGTGGCCTCGGTGGGGCCGTAGTTGTTGATCACGGCAAACCCGGGGTCAGCAGGCAACTGGCGCAGGCGGTCGCCGCCGATCAGCAAGGTGCGCAGGGTCGGGTGGCCCAGTTGCTGGCTGAGGGCGTACTCGGCCACCGGGGTCGGCAGAAAGCTCACCTCCAGCGGCTGGGCGCGCCACCAGGCCAGCAGGCGGTCCAGCTCCTCGGGGCCGTCGCTGACCGGCGCCAGGTGCAGGGTCGCCCCGGCGCACAGGGCCGGCCAGACTTCCCAGGCCATGGCATCGAAGCCGAAACCGGCAAGGCATGAGGTGTGGCTGCCAGCCTGGAGGTCGAAAGCCCGGCCATGCCAGTCCACCAGGTTCGACAGGCTCTGGTGCTCCACCATCACGCCCTTGGGCTGGCCGGTGGAGCCGGAGGTGTAGATCACGTAGGCCAGGTGCTCGGCGGTCAGCCCGGCGGTCTCGGCAATCTCGCCCGGGCCATCCAGCCACTGGCCGTTGTCGAGGTCGATCAGCGGCACGTTCAGCGTCGGCAGGCACTGGCGCAGGGCGCCCTGGGTCAACACCGCCCGCGGTGCGCTGTCGTGCAGCAGGAAGGCCAGGCGCTCAGCCGGATGGGCCGGGTCCAGGGGCACATAGCCCGCGCCGGCCTTGAGAATCGCCAGCAGCCCCACCAGGGTTTCCGGGCTGCGCCGGGCGACAATGGCCACCCGCGCATCCGGCCCCACTCCCAGCTCGCGCAGGTGCAGGGCCAGGGCGTTGGCCCGGCGGTCGAGCTGTTCATAGCTGAGGGCCTGGCCCTGGGCGACCAGGGCAATGGCCTGGGGCGTGCGCCGGGCCCAGGCCGCGACCCGGGCGTGAATCCGCTGTTCGGCGGCGGCTGGCTGTTCGTTGGCGTTCCAGGCCTGCAAGCGGCGCAGCTCAGCGGCAGGCAGCAGGGAGAAGCGGGCCACCGGCAGTTGCACATTGTCCAGCCCCTGCTCCAGCACATGCAGCAGGCGCGCGGCCAGGGCCTCGATTTCCTCGGGCTGGAAATACGCCGAGTCGTAGACGTAGTGCATCCAGGCGCTGTCATCGAAGCTGTTGCTGCGCAGGTGGATGGCCAGGGGCGTGGGCTCGTGGCGGTTGGAGACTTTCACCGACGAGGCCGCCGCCTCGCCGTAGCGGTAGTCCAGGTCTTCCAGTTCGTAGGACAGCGACAGCTCGAACAGCTGCGCGCGGTCTTCGCGCAGCAGGCCGAGGGCGCGGTTGAGTTCGCTCAGGGGAAAGCGCTGGTGGCGGAAGTCCTGTTTCAGTACATCGCGCACCGCCCCCACCAGGGCCTCGAAGCTCAGTTCGCGGCCGAAGTCCATGCGCACCGCGCTGACTTGGGTGAAGGAACCCAGGGTCACCTTGAAGGCCGCATTGGGGCGGTTCAGCACCGGCATGCCCAGGACCCATTCGTCCCGTTGCAGGGTGCGGGTGAAGTACACATGCAGCGCTGCCAGCAGCACATGAAAGGCCGAGGCCCCGGTGCTCTTGCCCAGGGCCTTCATGCGTTCGTGCAAGGCCGCGGGGAACGCCTGGACCAGGGTCGCCCCCGGGGTCGCGGCGTCGGCGGCGGGCCGGTAGCGCGGGCGCAGCACCGGCTCCGGCAGGCTCTGGTACTTGTCCAGCCAGTAGTCGCGGTCCCGGGCATAGCGGCTGGACTGGTGGTAGCGGGCGTCGTCCTCGATGAAGTCGACAAAGGACGGCGCCGTGGCCTGGGGTTCCTCGCCGCTGGCCAGGGCGCTGTAGAGCCCGCCCAGGGACTGGGACAGCTGGGCAAACCCCCAGCCGTCGAGGATCAGGTGATGGGCCTCGACTTCCATCAGGTGATGCTCGGGGCCCACCCGGAACAGCGAGAAGCGGCACAGCCGTTCGCCGTCGAGCTTGAACGCCTGCTGCATCTGCCGGCGGATCTGCGCCTGGGCCGCCGCCAGCGGATCGGCCGCCGCGGACAGGTCATGGAACACCAGCTCCACCGGCCACTGCCGGTCGAAGTGCTGCAAGGGCAGACCGTCGACGCTGCCCTCCAGGGACAGCACCGTGCGCAGCACGTCGTGCTTGTCCACCAGCAGCTCCACGGTGCGCTGCATCAGCTCGGGCCGGAACGGCCCCTTGAGCACGGCATAACCGCCGATGTTGTACAGCGGCGAGTCGCCCCGGCTCAGTTGGTCGAGCCAGATATCGCGCTGCCCGGCGGTCAGCGGCAGGCCCCGGGCCTGTACCGGACCGGCGTTCATGCGCGCCCCCGGGCGGGGTGCCCGGCCCATGGCGGGCAGTGGCTGGCTGGGGTGACTGGCGCGACGAAAGCGCCCACGGCTGCGGCGGAAAAATGCGTCATAAGATCCTTCTCATGTGATGGGCCCGGGCACCGGCGTCCGCGGATTTAAGCATCGGCCCCAGGGCCTGTATGTCACCCGAAACCCGGACAGTTCCGGCCCCGGTCGGCCACCTCGGGCAGCACCGCGCCGGGCTGTTGCAGCAGCTCTGCTGATCAGCTGAATCGGCTGTAGGAAATTGGCTACGCGTGAACGACGCTCATGGCCTGGCGGAGGGCTTTTGCGTTCCACCGCAGGCTTGCCCCTCGGGCAACCTTGACGCCGGGAAACACCCCGCCGGCGGGCGCGACGGGACCGTCGCAAGGGCTTGACCCAGAGCCTTGGCGAGGCCCTGGCAGGGCCATGATGTCCCGGTTTCCCCCTACAGACGCCAGGCAAAGCCATAGGCTTAAATCAACGCCCGGGAACTGGATCAGGTTCATCGGGAATCTGCCACGGCATGCCGCGGCAAGCGCGCGTCGATCAGCGATTTGTCTCGATCAAGGATGATAAGGATATGAGTCTGACCAGCAGTATTGCGAACCTGGAAACCCCGCACTTCTACTTCGAACTGGGGCAGTTGATTTCCAGCTCCGGCCACCCGCAGTTCGCCAGCGAAATGCTGCAACTGGTGGACAAGCTGGTGCCACTGACCCAACTGGTACTCAGCGAATGGACCCTGGACGAACGCCAGGCCAGCCCCCTGGCCATTACCCTGCTGGGCCGCGCCGGGCTGCACAAGGACCTGCCACTGCCGGAGCCGCCGCGACGCCATGACCCGCTGCTGCAGCAGATGCTGGAAATGGACGACTCGCTGCTGATTCAAATGAATGCCCAGGCCCGCAGCGGCCCTTCCCGCACCACCGCGCACCAATGCCACCTGGTCTCGCGCAAAGCCAATCGCCGCTGTGTCATCGCCCTCTACCGGGCTCCCGACCAGGGCGGCTTTTCCCTGTCCGAACTGTCGTTTCTCAAGAGCCTGTCGCAGACCCTGCTGCCGTTGCTGGAACGCCACGCCCAGCTGCACCGGCAACAGGCCCTGAAGAACCTGCGCAGCTGGAGTGCCAAGCCCGCCGATGCCTTGCAGCAGACACCGCTGCAACGGGAGTTCGATGAGCGCCTGTCCCTGGGTGACATCACCCTCTCGGCGCGGGAAAAGGAAGTCTGCCTGGGGTTGCTGACCGGCGGCACCGTGCCGGAAATGGCCCAGCGCCTGAGCGTCAAGAACAGCTCGGTGGAAACCTACCTCAAGCGCGCCGCCGCCAAGCTCGGGGTCAGCGGCCGTCACGGGCTGGCCAAGTGGATGGTCGGCGCCTGAAACCGCCCGCACGCCCCTGGCTGTCCGCCATCAGGATGTGCTTGTCACGAGGCTGATCAATGCGTAACTCCCCACTGACCCTGGCGGCCCTGGCCCTGGCCCTCGGCGGCTGCTCCCTGGCCCCGGACTACCAGCGCCCGACCGCTCCCGTGGCGCCCCAGTACCCACAGGGCGCAGCCTTCGCCCCCGCTGCCGGCAACCCGGGGGCCGACTGGCAGGGACTGTTCCAGGACCCGTTGCTGCAGCAATTGATTCACAGCGCCCTGCAGAACAACCGCGACCTGCGAGTGGCGGCGCTGAATGTCGCGGCCTACCAGGCCCAGTACCGCATCCAGCGTGCCGACCTGTTCCCGGCGGTGAGCGCCGGCGTCTCGGGCAAGCGCCAGCGCCTGCCGGAACAGATGACCGGCAGCAAGGCACTGATCAGCTCCAGCTACTCCGCCAACCTGGGCATCAGTGCCTATGAGCTGGACTTCTTCGGGCGCATCCGCAGCCTCAGCCAGCAGGCGCTGATGACCTACCTGTCCAGCGAAGAGGCACGGCGCAGCGCGCAGTTGAGCCTGGTGGCCAATGTCGCCACGGCCTACCTGAGCTGGTGTGCCGACCAGGAGCTGCTGGAGCTGACCCGCAAGACCCTGGCCGCGGACGAACAGAGCCTGCGCCTGACCGCCCGCAATGGCAGCGCCGGCAAGATCTCGGCCCTGGATGTGGCCCAGGCCCGCACCAGCGTCGACAGTGCCCGCGCCAGCCTGGCCCGCTACCAGCGCCAGGTGGCCCAGGACCTGAACAACCTGACGCTGCTGGTGGGGGCGCCGCTGC
>NZ_VYKE01000191.1:0-8212 GCF_032424515.1 Pseudomonas sp. JV245A | reverse complement strand
AGGGCACCCCCAGCGTCCAGGTGTTCACCGACCACGGCCTGGAACTGGCCTGGATGGCGGTGGTGGCGCTGCTGTTCCGGCCCCTGATGGTGGGCCTGCACGACCTCCTGATGCACCAGACCATCAACCCTGGCATGACCAGCCTGATCCGCTGGCAGAACCACAGCTACGTGCTGCGCCAGAGCCTGAACTTCTTCCAGAACGACTTCGCCGGGCGCATCGCCCAGCGCATCATGCAGACCGGCTATTCGCTGCAGGACTCCTCGGTGCAGGTGATCGATGCCCTGTGGCACGTGACCATCTACGCCATCGGTTCCCTGGTGCTGTTCGCCGACGCCGACTGGCGCCTGATGATCCCGCTGCTGCTGTGGATCGCCGGCTTCATCGGTGCCATGCGCTACTTCGTGCCACGCATCCAGAAGCGCTCGGTGGACGCCTCCGACGCCCGCTCCAAGCTGATGGGGCGAATCGTCGACGGCTACACCAACATCACCACCCTCAAGCTCTTCGCCCACACCCACTTCGAGCAGAGCTACGCCCGCGAGGCGATCGCCGAGCAGACCGAAAAGAGCCAGCTGGCCGGGCGCGTGGTCACCGCCATGGACGTGACCATCACCAGCCTCAACGGCCTGCTGATCGCCGGCACCACCGGCCTGGCCCTGTGGTTGTGGAGCCAGTCGCTGATCAGCGCCGGGGCCATTGCCCTGGCCACCGGGCTGGTGATCCGCATCGTCAACATGTCCGGCTGGATCATGTGGGTGATCAACGGCATTTTCGAAAACATCGGCATGGTCGAGGACGGCCTGAAGACCATCGCCCAGCCCCTGCAACTCACCGACCGCGAGCAGGCACCGAAGCTGGCGGTGGCCCAGGGCGGCGTGCGTTTCGAACATGTGGAATTCCACTACGGCAAGGCCAACCGGGTCATCAGCAACCTCAACCTGGAGATCCGCCCGGGGGAGAAGATCGGCCTGATCGGCCCGTCCGGGGCCGGCAAATCAACCCTGGTCAACCTGCTGCTGCGCCTCTACGACCTGCAGGGCGGCAAGATCCTCATCGACGGCCAGGACATCGCCGGGGTAACCCAGGAAAGCCTGCGCGAACGCATCGGCATGATCACCCAGGACACCTCGCTGCTGCACCGCTCGATCCGCGACAACCTGCTCTACGGCCGCCCCGACGCCACCGACGAGGAACTCTGGGAAGCAGTGCGCAAGGCTCGTGCCGACGAATTCATCCCGTTGTTGTCCGACGCCCAGGGCCGCACCGGCTTCGACGCCCATGTCGGCGAGCGCGGGGTCAAGTTGTCCGGCGGCCAGCGCCAGCGCATCGCCATTGCCCGGGTGCTGCTCAAGGATGCGCCGATCCTGATCATGGACGAAGCCACCTCGGCCCTGGACTCGGAAGTGGAAGCGGCGATCCAGGAAAGCCTGGAGACCCTGATGCAAGGCAAGACCGTGATCGCCATCGCCCACCGCCTCTCGACCATCGCCCGCATGGACCGCCTGGTGGTCCTGGAACAGGGGCGCATCGCCGAGACCGGTACCCACGCCGAACTGCTGGCCCACGGCGGCCTGTATGCGCGCCTGTGGCAGCACCAGACCGGAGGCTTCGTCGGCATCGACTGAGCCTCTGTAGCCGCTACAGAAAGTTACCGCACAATGCGCCAGAGCTCCCGGTTTCAGGGGGGCCTGGCGTTTTTCATGGGCGAGTGGAATTGCGCCGAAAGCCTGCTGTACTCAGCCTAGGTTCCGGAGCGGAACCTGTAGTTAACCTGCGGGATGCATAACAGTTGTATCGCGTTGATAGGTTGACCTATCAAGGACTCTCTCATGTCTTTGTTCAAACGTTCTGTCACCGAATTGCTCGGTACGTTCTGGCTGGTCCTGGGCGGTTGCGGCAGCGCCGTTCTGGCGGCGGCCTTTCCCAACGTCGGTATCGGCCTGCTCGGGGTCGCCCTGGCCTTCGGCCTGACGGTGCTGACCATGGCCTTCGCCATCGGCCATATCTCCGGTTGCCACTTGAACCCCGCGGTGTCCGTCGGGCTGGTGGTGGGTGGACGCTTTCCGGCCAGGGAACTGCCGGCCTATATCGTCGCGCAGGTGATCGGCGGGGTAATCGCCGCGGCGCTGCTGTACTTCATCGCCAGCGGCAAGCCGGGGTTCGAACTGGCCTCGGGGCTGGCGTCCAACGGCTATGGCGCACACTCCCCCGGCGGCTATTCCATGGCCGCGGGTTTTGTCTGTGAGTTGATGATGACCTTGATGTTCGTGGTGATCATCCTCGGTGCCACCGACAAACGCGCCCCGGCGGGGCTGGCGCCCATCGCCATCGGCCTGGCCCTGACCCTGATCCACCTGATCTCGATCCCGGTCACCAACACCTCGGTCAACCCGGCCCGCAGCACCGGACCGGCGCTGATCGTCGGCGGCTGGGCGTTGCAGCAGCTGTGGATGTTCTGGCTGGCGCCGATCCTTGGCGCAGTGATCGGCGGTGTGGTCTATCGCTGGCTGGGCAAGGAAGACGGCTGAGCAACGCTGGCGAGGGTCACGCCTGCCGATAGGGCAAGGCGTCCCTCGCCTCTTGCGCATAGGCGCGGATTCCGGCCTGTTCCTGTTGCAGGAAATCCTTCACCGCAGCCTTCAGCCCGGGATGGCGCAGGTAGTGCCAGGAGCGGGTGAGCACCGGTTCGAAGCCGCGAATCAGCTTGTGCTCGCCCTGGGCGCCGGCGTCGAAGCGCTGCAGCCCCTGGGCGATGGCGTACTCCATGCCCTGGTAGAAACAGGTCTCGAAATGCAGGCGGTCGAACTCCGCCAGGCACCCCCAGTAGCGCCCATAGAAACTGTCGCCGCCCACCAGGCTGAAGGCCATGGCCACCGGGCGCCCGCCCTGCTTGGCCAGGACCACGCGGATCGCTTCAGGCATGCGCTCGGCCAGCAGGCTGAAAAATGCTCGGGTCAGGTAGGGTGACTGGCGCCGCACCGCGTAGGTGTTGGCGTAGCAGGCATAGACGAAATCCCACTGCGCCTGGTCCAGTTCATGGCCTTCGAGCCACTGGAAATCAATGCCCTGCCCCGCCACCTGCTCGCGCTCCTTGCGCATCTGCTTGCGCTTGCGCGAGCTCAGGGCATCGAGGAAATCCTGAAAGTCCCGGTAGCCACGGTTCTGCCAGTGAAACTGGCAGCCCAGGCGCTGCAGCCAGCCCGGTTGCTGCTCCAGGGCCGCGTCGCTGAAATCGTCGGTGAAGTTGATATGGGCACTGGAAAGCCCTTCGATCTCCAGGTAGCCGGGCAGGCTTTTCAGCAGTTCGAGCGCATCTGCCTGGGTCGCTGCCAGCACCCGGGCGCCGCTCACCGGGCTGAACGGCACCGCCGTCAGCAGCTTGGGGTAGTAGTCGATTCCGGCCCGGTCGCAGGCATCCGCCCAGCCATGATCGAACACGTATTCGCCGTAGGAATGCCATTTGCGATAGCTGGGCAGCGCCGCCAGCAGCCGACCGTCTTCGACATGCAGCAGGTGCTCGGCCTGCCAGCCAGAGCGCGGGCCAAGGCTGCCGCTGTCTTCCAGGGCACTGAGAAAGGCGTGGCGCACAAAGGGTTGCCCGTCCTTGAGCAGGCCATCCCATTGCGCAGGATCGACGGCGGACAGGCTGTTCAAGGATTGCAGCGGCATCGGGGTCCCCGGAATTCAGATCGAACAACCCGGGGAGTATCCTCCATCCCCGGGTTCACCGAAACCGCCGCAGCGCTAGCGCCCCAGGTGCTCCGCCAGAAAGTCGATGAACACCCGGGACTTGCGCGGCAGGTGCGCACTGTTGGGAAACAGCACATGCACCGGCTGCGTGGCCAGCCGGTACTCGGGCAATACCCGCATCAGCCGCCCGTTGCCCAGGTCATCGAGGACCATCCACTCCGGCAGTACCGCCAGCCCCAGGCCGGCCAGGGCCATGGCGCGAATCGCCGTCGCCGAGTTGGACTCGTGCCCGGGGCTGACCTTGACCTCCACCTCGCCACGGCGCGGATGGCTGAAGGTCCAGCCCGGCGGCCCGCCCAGGTTGCTGTTGCCAATCCAGGGCCAGGCATCGAGCTCTTCAGGCTGCGTCACCTGCCGGTCCTTGAGCAGCGCCGGGCTGGCCACCAGGACAATGGCGTAGTCCGCCAGCTGGCGCCCCTTGAACCCCGAGTCCGCCAGGTGCCCGAGGCGGATCACCAGGTCGAGCTTTTCCGCCACCAGATCATTCAACGACGAGTTGAAGTGATAACTCAGGCGCACCTCGGGATAACGCGCGGTGAACAACGGCAGGATCGGCAACACGAACGTCTCGGCATACTCCGCGGTGGAGCTGATGCGCAACTTGCCACTGACCCGGTCGCGCCCGTGCAGCACATTGTCGAAAGCGGTGTCGATATTGGCGACAATCCCCTTGAACTCGTCGTAGAGGGCCTGGCCGGTCTCGGTCAGTGTCACCTGCCGCGTGGTGCGGATCAGCAAGGTGCTCGCCAGCGCTTGCTCCAGGGCCTTTATGTGCAGACTGGCCATGGCCTTGCTGATGCCCAGGTACTGCGCGGCGCGGGTGTATGAACCGAAGTCCACCACCGCAAGAAAGGTCTGTACCCGGTGCAGCTGGCCGTGAAAATTTTCGCTCACTGTCAAATCCAATTAAACAATGCGTCAAGTATAGGCACCTCGACACCCTGCCCCCAAGCTCCCTAAGCTGCGCGCCAAAAGGGAGACGGCATGACTTACAGATACAAAGTGGCGGTGGTATTCCTTCTCGGATTCTTCATCGACTGCGTCAACATTTTCATGTCGGCGGTGGCCATGCCCGCTATCGCCGCCCAACTGCAAGTGTCCAGCGCCGCCGTGGCCTGGGTCGCCAATGCCTACATCCTCGGCCTGACCCTGGTGATCGCCATCAGCACCTGGCTCGCGGCGCGTTTCGGTAACCGCCAGGTGCTCTGCGCCTCGATGCTGCTGTTCAGCGTTGCCGGGCTGATGTGCGGGCTGGCCGACAGCTTCATGCCACTGGTGTTCTGGCGGCTGGTCCAGGGCATGGCCGGCGGCCTGCTGATTCCCCTGGGGCAGGCACTGACCTTCAACCTGTTCCAGGGCACGCAACGGGCGCGGATCTCCACCCTGGTGATGGCCGTGGCGCTACTGGCGCCAGCGCTGTCGCCCACGGTGGGTGGGGCCATTGTCGACCACAGTTCCTGGCGCTGGGTGTTCTTCGCCAGCCTGCCGCTGTCGCTGCTGGCGGCGTTGCTGTCCTGGTACTGGATCAACGCCGAGCGCTCGGCGCCACCGCCGCGCCCGGACCTGCGCGGCCTGCTGCTGGTGACTGCGAGCCTGGGCTGCCTGTTGCTCGGCATGTCGCTGTACGGCAGCGGCTACCCGGCCCATCAGGCCGCACCGGGCCTGGTTGCCGGCCTGCTATTGGCCGAGTGCTACCGGCGTCACTGTCGGGCCTGCGCCCGGCCCATCGTCGAACTGCGGCTGCTGAAAAATCCGCGCCTGGGCCTGTCGGTGGCCATCTATCACGCGATCCCCGGGGTCTTCACCGGGGTCAATCTGCTGAGCCTGTTCTTCCTTCAGGAGAGCCTGCACCTGAGCGCCCAGCACAGCGGCATGTTCATGCTGCTGTATGCCGCCGGCGCACTGCTGGCGATGCTCGCCTGCGGACGTTTGTACAATCGCCTGGGCGCCGCACGGCTGTTCGCCATCGCCCTGGTGCTGCACAGCGCCGGCATCGCCAGCCTGTACGGGGTCGACTCGCTGGCCGATCTGCCCCTGATCAGCCTGGCCTACCTGCTGATGGGCCTGGGCGGCGGCGCCGGTGCCAATACCGCGCAGACCACCGCCCTGCTGGACTTCGACGGCGCCGATACGCACAAGGCCAGCGTGATCTGGAACATCAACCGGCAGATGGCCTTCAGCCTCGGCGCGGCCTTGCTGCTGATGCTCTACAACCTGCTGCTGGGTTATCGGGGCGTCACCGGCGCCTACCACCTGAGCCTTTTGCTGGCCGCCGCAGCCGGCCTGCTACCCCTGTTGACCCTGAACCGACTCCCACCACCCGAGGCCTCCCATGCCCAACTCGATCGCTAGACAGGCGCAATACAGCGTGCACTGGATTCATCAACTGATTCACAGGGTCTTCACCAACCAGCGCGGGGATGCCGAGGCCTGCATCGATCCCTTGCTGGGGCTGTTCGCCGAAGACTTCCAGATGGTCACCACCGGCGGCGCCATGGTCGGCCGCGAGCAGGTGGAACAGCTGTTTCGCGAAGGCCTGGGCCAACGCCCCGGTCTGGAAATCAGCATCAGCCAGGTGTGCTGTGTGTGGCAGGAAGGCCAGAGCGCGGCGATCCACTACAAGGAAACCCACCGCCTGGGCCAGGTCGAAAGCGCGCGCCTGTCCCTGGCGATCATTCGCGTGCAGGGCGATGCGGCGCAGTGGCTGTACCTGCACGAAACCGCCTGCCCTTGAGAGGCGCCCGTTCAGCGGGCAAAAAAAACCCCGCCGGGGCGGGGTTAAAAACGAGAGGAGCTATAACGGATGAGAAAGAGCTCTACCTGGGTGTTGCAACAGCCTTAGAACACGTACTGCACACGGGCTACGAGGGCATCGCCGCTGTCATCGCCAACGTTGTTGGTGATCTTGTCGGTGTTGACCTTGATGTAGTTGGCGGAAATCTTGATCGCCTCGTTGGCGTACCAGTTGACCCCGATGGTGTTCATGGTGGCCTTGGCATCGCCGACGTCACGGGTGGCGGTGGCGGCTACGACGTTCTTGTCATCGACCTTGATGTTGTCGTAGCGGTAGAACACTTCCCAGGCACCGTACTGCTTGTTCTCGGGCTTGATGGTGTCGAACTTGGCGCCGTCGAGTTTGTACACCCGGGCCTCGCCGGTCAGGGTATAGGCCAGTTGGCCGTAGAAACCGGTGGCCTTGACGTCCTTGTAGGCGTTGCTGTCGGCCTGCAGCTTGCGGGTCAGGTATTCCGCCTGGGCCGAGAACGGGCCGGTGGCGAAGGCGAATTCACCGCCGAACACCCGGTCATTGTCATAGGCGCCAACGGCCGTCTGGCTCGACGCGTTGAGGCCGGCGCCGCCGCCGAAGGTGGCACGGTTGCCGTTGGTGCCGGCATCGTTGCCGCCGTTGGTGGCGATACCACGCACGCCCAGGCGTGGGCGGATCCGCGAGTCGAAAGCGGTGTCGCTCACATCACGGCTGGCAAAGTCCAGACCGAAGTGCAGGACGTTGCCGGTCTCGTGCATCGGGGCGAACACGGCACGGGCGTTGAACTGCTTGACGCTGTCGCCGTCCTTGTCGTTGATGTCCTTGGCCGCCACGCTGCCGGACAGGTAGGCCATGTCGGCGACCACCGAGCTGGCCTGCAGGCCCATGCCGTTCTCGTGGGAGTTGACCCAGTCGGCCAGCTCGTAGGCGGCGTTACGCTCCATGGCGGTAACCCACTTGGAACTGGTGGCCTTCTCCAGGCCGAAGTCTTCGTCGAAGCGGCCGGCGCGCAGGGTCACCGGCTTGAAGCCGACGTAGGAGATGGACGCCTCGTCGAAGTAACCGTCATCGGCGGTGCCCGAGTTGTGGGAGAAGTCGTAGTTGATCTGGTATTTCCAATCCTTGTAGGCGGTGCCGCCCAATTCCAGATAGGCGCGGCGGAAGTACGCGCCGTCGCCGCTGTCACCATTCTTGGTGTAGAACCCGTCGAAACGGCCATAGTCGGCTTGCAGACGACCGCCCAGCTTGAAGCTGAACGCGGAGTCGGTGGTAGCAACCTCAAGGCCGCCCTTGGTTTTGACTACGATATCGGCGCCGTCGGTGGTGACGGTGCCAGCGAAAGCCTGGGCGGTTACTGCCAGGGCCAGGGCGCTGGCGGCAAAACCGGCGAAGTGCTTACGGATCATCGAAGAGTTCCCCTAATTGGTGGTCTGTAGCGTTGGAAAACACGCGGGATTGGCCCGCTGGTGTTGGGTGGGAATCTTGGCGAGGGGTTATTTCAGCCGGGTTGCTGATAGATAAAGATTTGATTACAGGGGAACTTTTTTACTTCGAAATGAAATAAGGCAAAAAGCCTGTACTAGAGCCTTTGCCCTGGGTTTTGCGGGGGAATAGGGGGACACAAGAACACTGTCACCTTTGATCGGATGACAGTTTCATGTGGCGTCTGTAGCCGTCGAGCCCCGGCGAGGC
>NZ_VYKE01000190.1:0-8278 GCF_032424515.1 Pseudomonas sp. JV245A | reverse complement strand
GGGGGCAGGAGCCCTTTGCTTACTTTGGGGCTTTTCCAAAGTGAGTCGCTGTAAGAGCGAAACCCTAAGCAGCCGTGACCGCAGCAACGGATATGTACGCAGAACCGTATGCAGCCAGGTGAAAAGCATCGGCAGGTTTGGCGAGAACTGCGTCCTCGTGCGCAGCCTCGCTGCGCTCGACAGCGGCTACAGGTTTCGATGGTCAGGGCCATCAGGAAACTGCTTACTTTTGCGCTCTGCAAAAGTGAGTCGCTGTAAGAGCGGAACCCTAAGCAGCCGTGACCGCAGCAACGGATATGTCCACAGAACCGTATGCAGCCAGGTGAAACGTGTCGCCAGGTTTGGCGAGGACTGCGTCCTCGTGCGCAGCCTCGCTGCACTCGACAGCGGCTACAGGTTTTGGTCTGGCCCTTCAGCCTTCGCCACAGGGGGTGTGGCCTGCCAAATGGCGGGGGCTGCCACAGGAAAGACTCCAGTCTCTGCGGCCGTAGCCCCGCTTTTCAGCCAATGGCCCGCCCCAACCGCAACGCCACGCTCGCCGCCTGCTCCGCACTGACGACATTAGTAAACCCCATCACCAAGCCCTGCCTAACCTCGCCCCCCAGATACCACTGCGACAACGGCTCCACCGCAATCCCCTCCCCCCGCGCCCGCCGGGCAATCTGCACATCGTCCCCCTCCCCCAGCCCAGCCACCACATGCATGCCCCCCGCCTGCGGATCTATCTGCAAACGCCCACCCAACGCCTGGTGCAACGCCTCAACCAACCACTGCCGCCGACGCGCATACAGGCCCCGCATTTTGTTCAGATGCCGGGCAAAGTGCCCCTCGTTGAGAAAGGCCGCGACCGTCGCCTGCTGCAGGTGCGGGCAGTGGTTGTGCAAACGATCCGCCTGGCGGGCGAACGCTGGGGTCTGTTCGGCGGGTACCACCAGGTAGGCCAGACGCAGGCCTGGAAACAGGACTTTGCTGAAGGTGCCGGTGTAGAGCACGCGGCCTTGCTGGTCGAGGCTCTTGAGGGCCGGCAAGGGCTTGCCCTGGTAGCGGTATTCGCTGTCGTAGTCGTCCTCGATGATCCAGCTGCCTTGGCGGTTGGCCCAGTCCAGCAGGGCCAGGCGCCGCGGCAGGGACAGCGACACCCCCAGCGGGCTCTGATGGGTCGGGGTGACCACGGCAAAGCCGGCCTCTGGGGCGCGGGCGATGCCTTGGGCGACGTCCAGGCCCTGATCGTCCACGGGCACCGGCACCAGCTGTGCGCCGGCTTCCAGCAGTGCGTTCCTGGCCATGAAATAGCCGGGCTCTTCCAGCCAGCAGGTGGCGCCCGGGCCCATCAGCGTGTGGCTGATCAGGTCGAGGCAGGCGCGGTAGCCGGCGCAGACGAAAATCTGCTCCGGGTGGCAGCTGATGCCCCGGGAAATCCCCAGGTAGGAGGCAATGGCTGCCCGCAACGGGGCGTAGCCGCGCGCGTCCGGGTAGACCAGGCCTTCGACGCCCGCCTGGCGCAGTTGCCGGCCCGCCAGGCGGGTCCAGAGTTTGCGCGGAAAGGCGTCCAGCGCTGGCAGGCCCATTTGCAGGGCCAGGGGCGAGGTGCCGGCATGGGTGGCCTGGTAGGTCGTGGGGGCCACTGGGGCGCGCTGCGTGGGCGCCGAAACCGGTGCCAGTTGCGGGGTGACAATGGTCCCGGCGGCCCCGCGAGCAGTCAGGTAGCCCTCGCCTATCAGCAGCTGGTAGGCCGCTTCCACGGTGCCCCGCGCCAGGTTGAGTTCCGCCGCCAGGGCGCGGACCGCCGGCACTCGGTCCCCCGGACGCAGGCGGCCATCGGCGATAGACTCGCGAAACCGCTGGTAAAGCTGGCGATAGATCGGCGCCGTCTGGCTGCGGTCCAATTCGAAAGGAAGGATCATGGCCTAGTCATTTATGCATTTTTTGGCCCTGTAGCTTAAGCCATTGACCTTCTAAAGTGGGTCATCTCTTTTCAGCGGATGACGGACATGCCCTACACCCTTCAACACCTCGAAAGCGAAGCGGCCCTGGCGGCCAGTTTCGACTTGATGCGTGTCTTGCGCCCCCACCTCACCAGCCCGGCGGCCTATGTCGCCCAAGTAGCCCGGCAAACCGAGCAGGGCTACCGCTTGCTCGCCGTGTGGGACGCTGAGCGCATCGTCGGCCTGGCGGGTTACCGCGAGCTGGAAAACCTGCTCTACGGGCGCTTCATCTACGTCGATGACCTGGTCGTGAGCCCGGAGCTTCAGCGCAGCGGCTTGGGTGCGCGGCTGTTGAGCGCCGTGCGGGAGGAGGCCGTGCAGCGTCAATGCGATCACCTGGTGCTGGATACCGGCCTGCATATGCCCCTGGCCCAGCGTTTCTATTTCCGTCAGGGGTTGCTGGCCCGTGGCATGCATTTCACTCAGCGACTTCAAGGTGGGGAGCCGGCATGAACAACCTTCTACTGATCAACGCCAGCCCCCGTGGGCAGGTTTCCCATGGCAACCAGTTGGCACTGGAACTGGTGAGTTCCCTGCGCCAACGCTATCCGCACCTCGAACTGGTCGAGCGCGATCTGGGGGCCAATCCGTTGCCACCCCTGGGCATGGACTACGCCCACGCCCTGACCATCCCCACGCCCTTCGACGCACCACTGTTCGAGGTGTCCGAGGGGCTGATCGGCGAGTTGGAGCGCAGCGATGCCCTGCTCATTGCCACGCCCATGCACAACTTCACCCTGCCGGCCGCGCTCAAGCTGTGGATCGACTACGTGCTGCGCATTCACCGCACCTTCAGTTCCGGCCCGGAAGGCAAGGTCGGCCTGCTCAAGGACCGCCCGGTGCATGTGCTGGTCAGTTCCGGCGGCTTTCACCAGGGCGAACGGGCACGCCAACCGGATTTTCTGACGCCTTACCTGCGCCAGGTGCTGAACACCCTCGGCCTGTTCGACCTGCAGTTCACTTATCTGCAAGGGTTGGTGTTCGGTGACGAGGCCGTGCGTGCAACCCTCGACGAGGCCCGCAGCGCACTGTCCTTGCAGCCCCTGTTCAACCCTCTCGTTTGTGCCTGATCACTTTTTTACCTATCGGAGTTTCACCATGAGCCAACTCAGACTGCCCTTTGCCACCCTGTCGCCAGCCGCCTATCAAGGCCTGCTCGCCACCAACACCGCCCTGGTCGCAAGCCCCCTGGGCTTGCCCCTGGTGGAACTGGTGTTTTTGCGCGTGTCGCAGATCAACGGCTGCTCGTTCTGCCTGGGCAAGCACTCACAGACCCTGCGCGAGTGTGGGGTGGCGCAAGACAAGCTGGATTGCCTGGCCGGCTGGCGCGTCAGCGAACTGTTCAGCGAACGCGAGCGCGCCGCGCTGGCCTGGACCGAAACCCTCACCTACGTCCACGACAAGGGCGCGCCGGACGAGCTGTACGAACCGCTGAAAGCGCACTTTAGCGACGTTGAAATTTCCGACCTGACCTTGGCCGTGTCCTTGATGAATGCCTTCAACCGGCTGGCGGTGGGCATGAAGCTCTGAGAGCGAAGCCATTGTTGGCGGTGTTGGCTGTGGATCTTCCTGCCCCTGCGGACAGGAGGGTCGAAGGCAGGCATTGAGCCGTGGCCAACCCGGCAGGATGCCGGGTTGGCCGCCACCCGCCCCCAGGTGCACGCGGTAAGAAGGTGGCTCCGCGTCTTCGTTGGCGAGCTTCGCTGGCAAGCCAGCTCCTACAGGGGAAGCGATATCAGGTCGGCTCGGGGTCGCCGTTTTGCCCCCCCCTGCTCTATGCGAGAAAAGCTCCGCTGGCGCCGGCATCGGCCAATGCAAACAGCAGTGCTTCCAGCGCTTCATCGGACGCCGAGCCGAGGTCAATCTTGACCCTGTACCCCTCCTCCGTGGCCTCCGGGTCCGACACAAAGTGCAGCACCCCTTGCAGCCCTTCTTCGGTTGGCGAATTCTCGTCTTCGCCATCGAACCACTCAAAGAACCACGCCCGAATAACCTCAGAGGCCTGTTCCAGGCTCAAGCCCCGCACCTCCAGGGGCAACCAGTCCCAGCCAAAGGGCGAGATCACCACCGCCATCTGCTCGATCGCAAAGCGCACAGGCTCAAAGCCCAGCTCGGTTTCGGAATCGACCTGCACCGGCTCCCCGCTCTCGGCCGCAATCACATCCACCCGGCAAGGCGTGCCCATGGCCCCTTCAACCGCCAGCGAACCATCGCTGTTGCGGTAAGCGGGCTCGACATGCGCCGCCCCTTCTGCGGCGATACGCGCCAGGGTTTCGACATAGGGTTTACGAATGGCGGCAAGCAGTTCGCTGACGGTCATGGGTCTGATGACTTCCTTGGCAAGGGGCCGTCGAGGGTTCTGTCTTCGACGGGAGGGTGATGGGTGGCTGAAAGGCCGGCGCAATAGTGCAATGGGCGGCCGTGCAACGTCCATGAAAAGCCACGCGCCTCTGGCCGCTCCTCACCGCAGACCTGCGCCTCGAAAAATTTTGGCTTGCTCAATACATATGGATATTCGTATATTCGATTTTCCATATACAAGGAGCGAGCATGATCACGCCTCCCGAAGTCTTCAAAAGCCTGGCCGACGAAACCCGTGTGCGCGCCACCCTGCTGATCGCCGATCAGGGTGAGCTGTGTGTCTGCGAGCTGATGTGTGCACTCGACGACAGCCAGCCAAAAATCAGCCGCCACCTGGCGCAACTGCGCAGCAGTGGCTTGCTGCTCGACCGCCGCCAGGGCCAATGGGTGTATTACCGCCTCAACCCCCAGTTGCCGGGCTGGGTCCAGGAGATTCTGCAGGTGACGGCCAAGGCCAACGCCGCTTGGCTCAAGGACAACGCCGCGCGCCTGCAGAACATGGATGGCCGCCCCGTTCGCGAAGCCGCCTGCTGCTGACCCCTATCGAGTGAACCTGCATGTTTGTCGCTGTGGCTGTTTTTCTCTTCACCCTGATTCTCGTCATCTGGCAGCCCAAGGGCCTCGGCGTCGGTTGGAGCGCCACGTTCGGCGCAATCATCGCGCTGGCGGTGGGCGCGGTATCGCTGCAGGACATTCCCACGGTGTGGGCCATTGTCTGGAACGCCACCGCGACTTTCATCGCGGTGATCATCATCAGTCTGCTGCTGGACGAGGCCGGGTTCTTCGAATGGGCCGCCCTGCATGTGGCGCGCTGGGCCAGGGGCAGCGGCCATCGGCTGTTCGCTTTCTGCGTGCTGCTGGGGGCGGCGGTGTCGGCGCTGTTCGCCAATGACGGCGCAGCGCTGATCCTCACGCCCATCGTCATGTCGATGCTGCTGGCGCTGCGTTTTTCACCCGGGGCGACCCTGGCCTTCGTCATGGCCGCGGGCTTCATTGCCGACACCGCGAGCCTGCCGCTGGTGGTGTCCAACCTGGTGAATATCGTGTCCGCCGACTACTTCCGGCTGGGGTTCGCCGAGTACGCGGCGGTGATGCTGCCGGTGAGCCTGGCCAGTGTCGCCATGACCTTGCTGGTGCTGTTCCTGTATTTCCGCAAGGACCTGCCGCCACGCTACGCCCTGGATGCGCTGCCGCAACCTTGCACGGCGATCCGTGACCGGGCCACCTTCAGGGTCGGGGGCTGGACCCTGCTGATGCTGCTGGTCGGGCTGTTCGCCCTGGAGCCCCTGGGTATTCCCATCAGCGCCGTGGCGGCGGCCTGTGCCGCGCTGTTGTTTGCCGTCGCCGCCAAGGGCCACCGGATCTCCACGCGCCGGGTGCTGCGCGAGGCGCCGTGGCAGATCGTGGTGTTCTCGCTGGGCATGTACCTGGTGGTGTACGGCCTGAAGAATGCCGGCCTGACGGACCTGCTGGCCCAGGTGCTGAACCGCCTGGCCGAACAGGGGCTGTGGAGCGCCACCCTGGGCACGGGCCTGTTGTCGGCGCTGCTGTCCTCGGTGATGAACAACATGCCCAGCGTGCTGATCGGCGCGCTGTCGATACAGGCCAGCGAGGCACAGGGGCTGGTGCGCGAGGCGATGATCTACGCCAACGTCATCGGCTGCGACCTGGGCCCGAAAATCACCCCCATCGGCAGCCTCGCCACGTTGCTCTGGCTGCACGTGCTGGAGCGCAAGGGCCTGCGCATCACCTGGGGGTATTACTTCAAGGTCGGCGTGCTGCTGACCCTCCCGGTTCTGCTGGTCACCCTTTCGGCCCTGGCCCTGCGCCTGAGCCTCTGACAGCCGCCCAAAGCGGCAGGAGCCCCCCCCATGCGAGTCCTGTTCATGTGCACGGCCAACAGTTGCCGCAGCATTCTTTGCGAAGCCCTGTTCAACCATCTGGCGCCCGAGGGGTTCGCGGCGGTCAGCGCCGGCAGCTTCCCCAAGGGCCAGGTGCTGCCACGCAGCCTGTCGACCTTGCAGCAGGCCGGCATCGCCACCGACGGCCTGTACAGCAAGGGCAATGACGCCTTCGCCGACAACCCGCCGGATATTGTCATCACCGTCTGCGACAAGGCGGCCGGTGAAAGCTGCCCGGTGTATTTCGGTCCGGCGCTCAAGGCCCATTGGGGGCTGGCGGACCCGTCCGATGTGCGCGGTGAAGAGGCAGCGATCGACGCCGCGTTCCGCGCCACCCTGGCGCAGATCGAACAGCGCTGCGCAGCCTTCTTCGCACTGCCCTTCAACCACCTCAGGCGCGATCAGCTCAAGACCGAGCTCGATCGCATCGGCACGCTTTAAGGAGGACCCATGTCCGAGCACCTGCCCAACCTGGATTTGCGCCTGTTCGATGGCGCACCCACTTCGACGCCAGACGAGCACAAGCCGCGCATCCTGTTGCTCTACGGTTCCACCCGCGAGCGCTCCTTCAGCCGGCTGCTGGTCGAAGAGGCGGCGCGCCTGCTGGAGCATTTCGGTGCCCAGACGCGGATCTTCAACCCCTCCGGCTTGCCCTTGCCCGACGATGCCCCGGCGGACCATCCCAAGGTCCAGGAACTGCGGGAGCTGGTGCTGTGGTCGGAAGGCCAGGTCTGGTGTTCGCCAGAGCGCCACGGGGCGATGTCGGCAGTGTTCAAGGCGCAGATCGACTGGGTTCCGCTGGAGCTCGGCGCGGTGCGTCCGACCCAGGGCAAGACCCTGGCAGTGATGCAGGTCTGCGGCGGCTCCCAGTCGTTCAACGTGGTCAATCAGTTGCGCGTGCTCGGGCGCTGGATGCGCATGTTCACCATCCCCAACCAATCCTCGGTGCCCAAGGCCTACATGGAGTTCGACGACGCCGGGCGGATGAAGCCTTCGCCGTTCTACGACCGGGTGGTGGATGTGATGGAAGAGCTGGTGAAGTTCACCGTGCTGCTGCGCGACCGCCAGGCGTTTCTGGTGGACCGCTATTCCGAGCGCAAGGAAAGCGCCGAGCAACTGATGGCCCGGGTCAACCAGCGTTCAATCTGAAGGGGCGCAAAGACCCCTTGGCGGCCTGAAGGAGAAGCCTGCCTAGCAAAAGCAAGATACATAACTCCAGACACACAATTGAACCTGCGCTACTATGCGCCTGGAGTTATAAAGCACCTCTCACCCCGACCAGGAGATGGAGGTGCAAAGCAGACTGTTGATCAAGGAGCTTGAAGCCGCAGGCTGGGTGCTGGAGCGAGTCACCGGCAGCCATCATCTGTTCCAGCATCCCTACCGGCCCAACACCGTTCCCGTGCCGCATCCGAAGAAGGATCTGCCACGGGGAACGGTCCGGGCCATCAGGAAACTGGCCGGGCTGCTCTAGCGCCCATCACCCTTCGCATCTGTTTTGAGGAGATCCCCGTGCAATATCCCATCTGCATCGAGTGGGGCGACGAGCACACGGCCACCGGCATCCAGATTCCCGACATTCCCGGCGCGGTCACCGCCGGCGACACCTTCGAGGCCGCCTACAGCGCCGCCGTCGAGATTGCCCACCTCATGCTCGAAGAGCTGGCCCGCGCCGGGCAGGCCATTCCCCTGCCCTCTGCCACCCAAACGCACCGCGCCCATCCTGATTACCAGGGGATGGGCTGGGGCATGCTGGAGATCGACATCACGCCTTACCTGGGCAAGACCGAGAAGGTCAACGTGACCTTGCCGGGGTACGTGATTCAGCAGATCGACCGCTTTGTCCGAGCGCACAACATCAAGAGCCGGTCGTCCTTTCTGGCGGATGCGGCGCTGGAAAAGCTCGGGCGCTAAGCACAGATTCAAGAGCGCACAGCACGAACGCAGAACGCCGTCGGGTAGGAGCCGGCTTGCCGGCGAAGCGGCCCGTAAGCCATGCAGCGCCTGGACGGGCGCCTTCGCTGGCAAGCC
>NZ_VYKE01000019.1:0-73149 GCF_032424515.1 Pseudomonas sp. JV245A | reverse complement strand
GGCGCCGACGCCAACCCGTACCTGGCCATCGCCGCCAGCCTGCTGTGTGGCTACATCGGCATGGTCGAAGGCCACAACCCGAGCGCGCCCGTGGTGGGCCGTGGCTACGAGCGCCGCAACCTGCGCCTGCCACTGACCATCGAAGACGCGCTGGAGCGTATGGAAAACAGCAAGACCATCGAGAAGTACCTGGGCCAGAAGTTCATCACCGGCTATGTCGCGGTGAAGCGGGCCGAGCACGAAAACTTCAAGCGCGTGATCAGTTCGTGGGAGCGGGAGTTCCTGTTGTTCGCCGTCTGATCCGCCGGGCGCCACTGCCCGCCAGTGGCGCCTTCACTGACACTAAGGAGAGATTGATGACTCATAAAAACCCGCAAACCCGCGAGTGGCAAACCCTCAGCAGTGATCACCACCTGGCACCGTTCAGTGACTTCAAGCAACTGAAGGAAAAGGGCCCGCGGATCATCACCCATGCCAAGGGTGTGTACCTCTGGGACAGTGAAGGCAATCAGATTCTCGACGGCATGGCCGGCCTGTGGTGCGTAGCCATCGGCTATGGCCGTGACGAACTGGCGGAAGCCGCCAGCAAGCAAATGCGCGAACTGCCCTATTACAACCTGTTCTTCCAGACTGCCCACCCACCGGTGCTGGAGCTGTCCAAGGCGATCGCCGATATCGCGCCAGAAGGCATGAACCACGTGTTCTTCACCGGTTCCGGCTCCGAAGGCAACGACACCATGCTGCGCATGGTCCGCCACTACTGGGCGATCAAGGGCCAGCCGAACAAGAAAACCATCATCAGCCGGGTCAATGGCTACCACGGTTCCACTGTGGCCGGTGCCAGCCTCGGCGGCATGACCTACATGCACGAGCAGGGCGACTTGCCGATCCCGGGTATCGTCCACATCCCGCAGCCTTACTGGTTCGCCGAAGGCGGCGACATGAGCCCCGAAGAGTTCGGTATCTGGGCCGCCAACCAGCTCGAAGAGAAGATCCTCGAACTGGGCGTGGACAATGTCGGGGCCTTTATCGCCGAACCGATCCAGGGCGCCGGTGGCGTGATCGTGCCGCCGGACAGCTACTGGCCGCGGATCAAGGAAATCCTTGCCAAGTACGACATCCTGTTCGTTGCCGATGAAGTGATCTGTGGCTTCGGGCGCACCGGTGAGTGGTTCGGTAGCGATTTCTACGACCTCAAGCCGGACATGATGACCATCGCCAAGGGCCTGACCTCCGGCTACATCCCCATGGGTGGGCTGATCGTGCGCGACGAAGTGGTGGCGGTGCTCAACGAGGGCGGCGACTTCAACCACGGTTTCACCTATTCCGGGCACCCGGTGGCCGCTGCCGTGGCCCTGGAAAACATCCGCATCATGCGCGAAGAGAAAATTATCCAGCGCGCCCATGAAAAAGCGGCACCGTATTTGCAGAAACGTCTGCGCGAGTTGAGCGACCACCCGCTGGTGGGCGAGGTTCGCGGGGTAGGGCTGCTGGGGGCCATCGAACTGGTCAAGGACAAGGCCACCCGGGCGCGTTACGAAGGCCGAGGCGTGGGCATGATCTGCCGGCAGTTCTGCTTCGACAACGGCCTGATCATGCGCGCGGTGGGTGACACCATGATCATTGCGCCGCCCCTGGTGATCAGCGAGGCGGAGATCGACGAGCTGGTGGCCAAGGCGCGCAAGTGTCTGGACCTGACCTTGAGTGTGCTCGAGGGCTGAGTGCTAGGCTTTGAGCGCGGTGCTTGCGGGCACTGCGTTCAAAGCAGATGTAAAAGCCTGGTCTTTTCTTGAAAGCCGGCCTTGGATCTTGCCAGACTACCCGCCGTTTTGGTTGCCCGGATATTGGCCGCTGAGCGAGTGGTTAAAAAGAATAATTGGAGCATTACGCATGAAGGCATTAGGTATGAAGTTAGCTGGCAAGACCCTCCTCGCCATGTCCCTGATGGGCGTGATGGCGGCGGCGGCACAAGCGGACGATAAAGTGCTGCACGTTTACAACTGGTCCGATTACATCGCGCCGGACACTATCAAGAAGTTTGAAGCCGAGTCGGGCATCAAGGTTGTCTACGACGTGTTCGACAGCAATGAAACCCTGGAAGCCAAGTTGCTCGCCGGCAAGTCCGGTTATGACGTTGTGGTGCCTTCCAACAACTTCCTGGCCAAGCAGATCAAGGCCGGTGTCTACCAGGAACTGGACCGCTCCAAGTTGCCGAACTGGAAGAACCTCAACGAATCGCTGCTCAAGGCGGTTTCGGTGAGCGACCCGGGCAACAAGCATGCCTTCCCTTACATGTGGGGCTCGATCGGTATCGGCTTCAACGCCGAGAAGGTCAAGGCCGCGCTGGGTGCCGATGCACCGACCAACTCCTGGGACCTGCTGTTCAAGCCTGAGAACGCTGAGAAGCTGAAGGCCTGCGGCGTCAGCTTCCTCGATTCGCCAACCGAGATGATTCCGGTGGCGCTGCACTACCTGGGCTACCCGACCGACAGCCAGGACAAGAAGCAACTGGCTGAAGCCGAAGCGCTGTTCCTCAAGATCCGTCCTTCGATCGCCTACTTCCACTCCTCCAAGTACATCTCCGACCTGGCCAACGGCAACATCTGCGTCGCCGTGGGTTACTCGGGCGACATCTACCAGGCCAAGGCCCGTGCCGCCGAAGCCGGTGACAAGGTCAAGGTCAGCTACAACATCCCCAAAGAAGGTGCTGGCAGCTTCTATGACATGGTGGCCATCCCCAAAGACGCGGAAAACGTCGAAGGCGCCTACAAGTTCATGACCTTCCTGCAAAAGCCTGAAGTCATGGCCGAAATCACCAACGCCGTGCGTTTCCCTAACGGTAACGCGGCTGCAACCCCATTGGTCGATAAAGACATCACCAGCGACCCGGGCGTCTACCCGCCAGCTGAGGTGCAGGCCAAGCTGTACGCGATCGCCGACCTGCCGGCCGCGACCCAGCGCATCCTGACCCGCAGCTGGACCAAGATCAAATCCGGCAAATAAGCCGATTTGCAGCACTCCCTGTTGCCGTCGTCGTGGCGAGGGCGGCAACAGGAAACAATTAAATGACAGAAAGTTTTGCTGGATTGGTTTATCGAGGGTAAGTTGCGCGCCGGTTTTGTTGCTGGGCAGCTTGGAGGCTGTCAGGTAGCGCGGGGCAACTTGGGCCCAACTATTTAAGAGGACCTCCACTTGCCTATTTCTTTATTTCGCAAAGCCATGCTGGCCGCCGCCGGCCTGACGCTGATGGCTGGCGTCCAGGCTGCACCGACCGTGCATATTTATAACTGGTCCGATTACATCGGTCAGAACACCCTGGCCGAGTTTGAAAAGGCCACCGGTATCAAGCCGGTGTATGACGTATTCGATTCCAATGAAACCCTGGAAGGCAAGTTGCTGGCCGGCCGTACCGGTTATGACGTGGTCGTGCCGTCCAACCACTTCCTGGGCAAGCAGATCAAGGCCGGGGCTTTCCAGAAGCTCGACAAGAGCCTGCTGACCCACTATTCGAACCTTGACCCGGTACTGCTCAAGCGTCTGGAAATGAACGACCCGGGCAACCAGTACGCGGTGCCGTACCTGTGGGGTACCAACGGCATCGGCTACAACGTCGACAAGGTCAAGGCCGCCCTGGGCGTGGACAAGATCGATTCCTGGAGCGTGCTGTTCGAGCCGGAGAACATCAAGAAGCTCAACAGCTGCGGCGTGGCCTTCCTCGACTCCGCCGACGAGATGATGCCCACAGTCCTCAACTACCTGGGCCTGAACGCCAACAGCACCAACCCCCAGGACTACAAGAAGGCCGAGGCCACGTTACTGGCAGTGCGTCCTTACGTGACCTACTTCCATTCGTCCAAGTACATCTCGGACCTGGCCAACGGCAATATCTGCGTGGCCATCGGGTTTTCCGGCGATGTGTTCCAGGCCAAGGCCCGGGCCGCCGATGCCGGCAAGGGTGTGAACATCGCCTATGCGATTCCGAAGGAGGGCGGTGCCCTGTGGTTCGACATGCTGGCGATCCCCAAGGATTCGACCAACGTCAAGCAGGCCCACGCCTTCATCAACTATTTGCTGCAACCTGAAGTGATCGCTCAGGTCAGTGACTATGTCGGTTATGCCAACCCCAACCCCGGGTCGGACAAGCTGATGGAGCAGTCCATCCGCACCGACGAAGCGGTCTACCCACCGCAGGAAGTGCTCGACAAGACCTACGTGTCCACCGAGTTGCCACCCAATATCCAACGCTTGATGACCCGCAGCTGGACCAAGGTCAAGACGGGTAAATAGTTCCACA
Organism: Pseudomonas sp. JV245A; assembly: GCF_032424515.1. Taxonomy (NCBI): domain Bacteria; kingdom Pseudomonadati; phylum Pseudomonadota; class Gammaproteobacteria; order Pseudomonadales; family Pseudomonadaceae; genus Pseudomonas; species Pseudomonas sp. JV245A. Next base: position 68,855 of record NZ_VYKE01000019.1, on the reverse strand, counting down.
GGCTCAAACTATCCAAGGTCCGCCCGCATGGGGCGGGCTGCAAATTTTGTTGGGAGTTTCGCAAATGGCAGTTGCCTCCGGCGCCTATAAGAAAGCCCTCGAGGGCGACCAGACACCTAAGCAGGTGCTGGTCAAAATCGACCGGGTCACGAAGAAGTTCGACGAGACGGTTGCCGTGGACGATGTGTCCCTGGAAATCAAGAAGGGCGAGATCTTCGCCCTGCTCGGCGGTTCGGGTTCAGGCAAGTCCACCTTGCTGCGGATGCTGGCCGGTTTCGAACGGCCAACGGAGGGGCGAATCTTCCTCGATGGTGTAGACATCACCGACATGCCGCCCTACGAGCGGCCGATCAACATGATGTTCCAGTCCTACGCCCTGTTCCCCCACATGACCGTGGCGCAAAACATCGCCTTCGGTCTCAAGCAGGACAAGATCCCCAGCGCGGAAATCGACGCCCGGGTGGCGGAGATGCTCAAGCTGGTGCAGATGAGCCAGTACGCCAAGCGCAAGCCGCACCAGCTCTCCGGCGGCCAGCGCCAGCGCGTGGCCCTGGCCCGTTCCCTGGCCAAGCGTCCCAAGCTGCTCTTGCTGGACGAGCCCATGGGCGCCCTGGACAAGAAGCTGCGCTCGCAGATGCAGTTGGAGCTGGTGGAGATCATCGAGCGCGTGGGCGTGACCTGCGTAATGGTGACCCACGACCAGGAAGAGGCCATGACCATGGCCGAACGCATCGCCATCATGCACCTGGGCTGGATCGCCCAGATCGGCAGCCCGATCGACATCTACGAGACCCCGGTCAGCCGCCTGGTCTGCGAATTCATCGGCAACGTCAACATCTTCGAGGGTGAAGTGGTGGACGATGCCGAGGGCCACGCCCTGATCACCTGCAAGGACCTGGACCGCAGCATCTATGTCGGCCACGGCATCAGCACTTCGGTGCAGGACAAATCGGTGACCTACGCGATCCGCCCGGAAAAGCTCCTGGTGACTGCCGAGATGCCGACCTGCGAGTACAACTGGTCCAGCGGCAAGGTCCACGACATTGCCTACCTGGGCGGCCACTCGGTGTTCTACGTCGAGCTGCCGAGCGGCAAACTGGTGCAATCCTTCGTCGCCAACGCCGAGCGCCGTGGTGCGCGGCCGACCTGGGGTGACCAGGTCTACGTCTGGTGGGAAGACGACAGCGGCGTGGTACTGCGCTCATGAACATGCGAAAGCTCAAGCGCCGACTCAATCGAATAATTCCCGGTGGCCGTCAGCTGGTCATCGGGGTTCCGTTCATCTGGCTGTTCCTGTTCTTCATGCTGCCGTTCTTCATCGTCCTGAAGATCAGCTTCGCCGAAGCGGACGTGGCCATTCCGCCGTACACCGAGATCTACAGCTACGTCGACCAGAAGCTGCAGTTGCTGCTGAACCTGGGCAACTACGCGATGCTCGGCGACGACGAACTCTATATCGCCGCATACCTCGGCTCGCTGAAGATGGCGTTCTTCAGCACCATCCTCTGCCTGCTGATCGGCTACCCGATGGCCTACGCCATCGCCAGTGCCCGTAAGGAATTGCAGACGGTGCTGGTGCTGCTGATCATGATGCCGACCTGGACCGCGATCCTGATCCGCGTCTATGCCTGGATGGGCATCCTCAGCAACAACGGCCTGCTCAATGGCTTCCTGATGTCCATGGGCTGGATCAACGAGCCGCTGCAGATCCTCAACACCAACATCGCGGTGTATATCGGTGTGGTCTATTCCTACCTGCCGTTCATGATCCTGCCGCTGTACGCGAACCTGGTGAAACACGACACCAGCCTGCTGGAGGCCGCGGCCGACCTGGGTTCGAGTACCTTCAACAGCTTCTGGAAAATCACCGTGCCGCTGTCCAAGAACGGCATCATCGCCGGCTGCATGCTGGTGTTCATCCCGGTGGTGGGTGAGTTCGTGATTCCGGAACTGCTGGGCGGTCCGGAAACCCTGATGATCGGCAAGGTGCTGTGGCAAGAGTTCTTCAACAACCGTGACTGGCCGGTGGCATCCGCCCTGGCGGTGGTGATGCTGGCGATCCTGATTGTGCCGATCATCCTGTTCAACCGCAGTCAGGCCAAGGAAATGGAGGGCAAGGAATGAAGCGCTTCAGTTTCTCCAGCCTGATGCTGGTGCTCGGCCTGTTGTTCATCTACCTGCCGATGCTGATCCTGGTGATCTACTCGTTCAACGCCTCCAAGCTGGTGACGGTGTGGGGCGGCTGGTCAATCAAGTGGTACATCGGCCTGCTGGATAACCAGCAACTGATGGGCTCGGTGATGCGCTCCCTGGAAATCGCCTGCTACACCGCTGTAGCAGCGGTGGCACTGGGCACCCTGGCGGCGTTCGTGCTGACCCGGATCACCCGCTTCAAGGGCCGTACCCTGTTCGGTGGCCTGGTCACCGCGCCGTTGGTGATGCCGGAAGTGATCACCGGTCTTTCCTTGCTGCTGCTGTTCGTGGCCATGGCCCAGGCGGTCGGCTGGCCTCAGGAGCGCGGCATCGTCACCATCTGGATCGCCCACACCACGTTCTGCGCCGCCTATGTGGCAGTGGTGGTGTCGGCCCGCCTGCGTGAGCTGGACCTGTCCATCGAAGAGGCGGCCATGGACCTGGGCGCGCGACCGTGGAAGGTGTTCTTCCTGATCACCATCCCGATGATCGCGCCTTCGCTGGCGGCGGGCGGCATGATGTCCTTCGCCCTGTCCCTGGATGACCTGGTACTGGCCAGCTTCGTCTCCGGCCCGGGTTCCACCACCTTGCCGATGGAAGTGTTCTCGGCGGTGCGCCTGGGGGTGAAGCCTGAGATCAACGCCGTGGCCAGCCTGATCCTGCTGGCGGTGTCTCTGGTGACCTTCCTGGTCTGGTTCTTCAGCCGGCGCGCCGAAGAAGCCCGCAAGCGGGCGATCCAGCAGGCCATCGAGGAAAGCGCTGCCGACTCCTGGAAACAGCCGGACGTGCGTCGGGCCCAGGCGCCGGAAACCGCCTGAGTTGCGGTTGTGTCATCAAAAAACCTCGCCCCGGTTTCCGGGAGCGAGGTTTTTTATTGGCCCTTGCCGGGGCAAGCGTACTTCAGAAGGGGATTGGGCTTGCGGGTCTCTTCGCTGGCCAGCCAGCTCCTGCAGCGCTGGTGATGGGTCAGGATTGCCAGGGTGAACGGCGAATCACCTCGACGAAATTCAACGCCTTGAACCCTGGCTGCTGGTCGGCCAGGACGTCGGTCTTGACGTTGCCGAAGGTGGTTTGCGGGCGATGGCGCAGGCCGTCGGCGAAGGCGCAGATGATGCATTCCTTGAAGCCTTCACCGCGCGGGTGGGCGTGGACCACGGCTTCACGCTGGGCCGCGGGGAACGCGGCGTAGTCGATGCCCAGCACATCCATCTCGACCCCGGCGGTGACCAGGGCCACGGTAGGGCGCAGGTGCTGGGGGATGCCTGGGGTGGTGTGCAAGGCGATGGACAGCCAGACCTGCTCGATATCGTCGGCGCTGAGGCCGTAGGGCTGGAGAAAGTCGCGTGCGGCGTTGGCGCCGTCGACTTCGAAGCGCTGGTCGGCGCTGCGCAGGCCCTCCACCAACCCCAGGTCGTGGAACATGGCGCCGACGTAGAGCAACTGCGGGTCGTAAGCCAGCTGCCGGCGTTCGCCGCTCAGGGCGCCGAACAGGAACACCCGGCGCGAGTGGTGATAAAGCAGGTCGGATTCGACATCGCGGATGTACTCGGTGGTGGCCCGGGCCAGGGCGCTGTCGGGTATCCGGATCCCGGCGATGGTGGAGCTCATGGGGCGTTCCTCGTGGCGGGCGCCGTTCTGGCGCTGGAGCCTTCAGTCTGTTACCGGCCCTTTCGGCCCACAATCGCACCGGGGCTGCGATCCCGGCCAACCTGCGTGCATTTCCTGCCAGTGCTATGTTCCCTCGAGCTTTGCTTGCGACAATTGCCCGCCGCTCGGGGTTGCCGGGCGCGGGTCATAGAGGGCTGTTTGCACCATGGGTAGAAGCGTTGCCGTGCTGGTTTTTCCGGGTGTCCAGGCCCTCGATGTCACCGGGCCCATGGATGTGTTTTGCGAAGCCAACCGGTTTCTGCCGGCCGAGGATCATTACCGCTTGCGGGTGATTGGCGTCGAGGCTGGGGCGCAGGCCTGTTCCAATGGCCTGCTGTTGCAGGCCCATTGTTCCTTCACCCAGGCCCTGGAGCCCTTTGACTTGTTGCTGGTGGCGGGCGGCCCGCAGGTGCCTGGCAGCCAGTTCAGCCCGGCCTTCTACGCCTGGCTGCGCGAGGCCTGCGCCCGGGCCAAGGGCTTCGGCTCGATCTGCAACGGCGCGTTCATCCTGGCCCGGGCCGGGTTGCTGGAAGGGCGCACGGTGACCACCCACTGGAGCGATGCGCCGGCGCTGGCTGCGCTGTGCCCGGGCACCCGGGTCGAGGCTGATCGCCTGTACGTCCAGGACGGTAGGCTGTTCACTTCGGCGGGGGTCACCGCCGGCATCGACCTGTCGCTGTACCTGTTGGCCCAGGATCATGGTGCGGGGGTGGCCCTGAGCGTGGCCAAGCGTCTGGTGGTGTTCACCCAGCGCACGGGGGGGCAGTCGCAGTTCAGCCCGTTTCTGCTGCCCCAGGCCGAGACCACCTCCACCGTGGCTCGGGTCCAGCAGCATGTGCAGGACCGGTTGCAGGCGGACCTGAGCATTGCCGAGCTGGCCCGGGCGGTGAACATGAGCCCGCGCAATTTTGCCCGAGTGTTCGTTCGAGAAGCGGGGGTGACTCCGGCGGAATTTGTCGAAGGCGCGCGGATGGATGCGGCGCGGGGGATGCTCGAACGCAGCGCGGCGCCGCTCAAGACCGTGGCCTACGCCTGCGGCTTTCGCGATGCCCAGCACATGCGCAGCGTGTTCAACCGGCGCCTGGGGCTGACCCCGCAACAGTTCCGCCTGAACTTCAGCACCGTACCCTTGTAGGAGCCGGCTTGCCGGCGAAGGCGTCCTTCAGCGGAGTGCAGGGCTTGCTGGCCTCTTCGCTGGCCAGCTCGCTTCTACACCCGCCGCTGGTCAGGGCGCGGGGACCCGGGGGCGTGCCGGCAGCAGCTTCAGGGTGCTGCGGGTGTTGGCGGTGACTTCCTCGTCGCTGAAGTGCGCCTGCTGGTAGACCCCTTCGATATAGGCTTCGGCCTGATCGTCGTAATGCTTGTCGAACAGCACGCCACTCTGGCCCACCGGGTTGATGGTCAGGCTGTGGGCCGGGTCGGCGAAGTCGATGATGCGCCGGGTCGAGGGCCCGTAGACTACTGACCAGGGCGCCGGGCCGATCTTGGCGGTGAGGTTGTTCGGCACCTCGTGGCTACCGGGGGCGTCCAGGGGGCCGACGTTGAACAGCCGGTCCAGGGGCTTCTGCATGCCCAGCGGGTGGCCGTGGGTCAGCGTGTGGGCCTGGCCCCAGCGCCATTGCGCCGGGTTGGCGCCCAGGGTCAGGCGCAGGTGGTCGATACTGGCGCGCCAGGCCAGCTTGACCGTGTCGGCGCGGCTTTCGCGCTGGGGCGTGGTGCGGTTGTCCCACCAGGGCGAGTCGGGGTCCGCCGCCAGTCGGGGCAGGGCGGCGTCCACCACCCGGGCCTGGATCAGGGCGTCGAAATAGGCGTCGCCGAGTTTTTCATGGAAAGTGGCATCGGCCAGGTTGAACAGGAACTGGTTGAACAGCGTCGCGCTGGTGGATTCCAGTGGATAGTCGCCCTGCCATTTCGCCAGTTGCTCCACCAGCTTCAGTTCCTCGGGGTCGCTGACCACTTCACGCAACACCGGCAACAGCGGCGCCAGCAGGCGCGGCCCGTAGGCGGTGGTGGTGCCCAACTGCAGTTTCTGGGTGTTCTCCAGGTCCCATTTCTGGCTCTTGTCGCTGAGCTGCCGATCCAGTTGCTGACCACGGTCGGCCAGGTTGTAGTAGCCGGGGATCTCCATGCCGGTGGGGGATACCGGCTGGAAGTTGGCCGAGACGATATAGCCCCGGGCCGGGTTCTCTTCCTGGGGGTTGGCGCTGAAGGGGTAGAAGCCTTCCTTGTCCGCCAGGCTGGTGCTGCCATCGAGGATGAAGGCCGGCTTGGCCCCCGCCGGGCGCTTGGGCAGGAGCGCCGCCGCCCACCAGCCGATGTCGCCCTTGGCGTTGGCCCAGACGATGTTCAGGCCCGGTGCATGGACCTTGGCGGCCGCAGCGCGGACCTTGGCCAGGGTGTCTGCGCGGTTGAGCTGGTAGAAGCCGTCGAGGATCGGGTTCGGGGTTTCCAGGAAACCCCACCACATGGCGATCGGCGCCTTGCCCACAGTGGTACCGAGCATGTCGTTGATGATCGGGCCGTGGGGCGACTGGCGTAGGGTCAGGGTCACCGGGGCCTGGCCCTTGACGGCGATCTGCTGCTCGCTGGTGATCAGGTCCACCCACTTGTCGTGGAACCAGACCTGATTGGGGTTCTCCGGGTTGACCTTTTCGGCGATCAGGTCGAGGTCATCGTTCTGGAACATGGTCAGGCTCCAGCCGAAGTCCAGGTTGTGGCCGAGGAAGGCGAAGGGCACCAGGGCCTGGTGATGACCGTAGAGTTCAAAGCCAGGGGCCGAGAGCTGGGCCTCGTACCACACCGACGGCAGCGAGTAGCGGATATGCGGGTCGCCGGCCAGCAGCGCGCGGCCGCTCTTGGTCCGCGAGCCGGAAACCACCCAGGCATTGCTGCCCTCGAATTGCGGCAGCCCGGCTTCTTCCAGGGCTTGCTGGCTCAGGCGGGCGATTCGGCCCAGGCCCTGCCAGTCGACGGCGGCCAGTGGCGCTGAAGGTGGGGTCTTGCCCTTGGCCAGCACGCCCTTGGGCTGCCAGTCGAGGTCGAACACCTTCAGGTAGTCATTGCCCAGTTCGTCGCGGATGTAGGTCAGCAGCGGCTCGGTGCGAAAGGCCATGGCAAAGCTGTAGGCCATGAAACCGGCGACGCTGACGGTGTCTTCTGCGGTGAAAGGCCGCTTGTGGATGCCCAGGACGTCGAACTCGATGGGGCTGGCGTGGCTGTCCTGATACTGGTTGATGCCGTCCAGATAGGCTTCCAGGGCCTTCCAGGCGGGTGACTGATGGTCGAGCCCGGCGATATAGCTGTCGGCCCGTTCGCGAATCCGCAGGCTGCGGAACAGTTTGTCGGTGTCCACCAGCTTGGGCCCCAGCACCTCTGCCAGCTCGCCCCGGGACAGGCGCCGCAGCACTTCCATCTGGAACAGCCGGTCCTGGGCGTGCACGTAGCCCAGGGCGCGGTACAGGTCGGCTTCGTTTTCGGCGCGAATGTGCGGCACCCCGCGTTCGTCGTAACGCACGGTGACCGAGCCTTGCAGGCCATTGAGCTCGACCTGGCCCTGACGCGTCGGCTGCTTGCTGTACAGGTAGCCGGCAAGCCCTGCCAGCAGGGCGAGGATCAGTACGGCGACGACGGTCAGGCTGCGTTTCATGCGGGCTCCTTGCTGTTGTTGTATTCAATGCCGCCTTGGGAGAGCTGCAGAGATTTAGCACAAGTCAGGGGCCCCGCGCAGGAGGCAGTCCTTGATTAGTCGCGAATGCCTTGTTCGGCCGGCCAGGGGCAGTAGCAGCCGATGGCCAGGGTGTGGGTGGCGCTGACCGGGCGATTGTCCTCAAGGGCCTGGAGGATGGGCTCGATGAAGCTGTTGCTGGAATTGCAGGTCAGGCCTTCGCTGTAGGGGCCGAAGTAGGCCAGCTTGCCGTTGCGGTCCCAGATCGCCACTGCCGGGCTGGCGGGGATCTGTTCCGCTCCGGGCAGGCTGTCGAGGTGCTTCAGGCGGCTCAGGGTGGCGGGTAGCTGGCCATGGCTGCCGGGCTTCTGTACGGCATAGAACTCCACGCCCCGCGGGCCATAGGTTTCGATCAGCTCGGCCAGGTGCTGCTGGTTACCGACATTGCAGGGGCAGGCCGGGTCCCAGAAATGTACCAGGCGGATCGCCCCGGGGCCGGCCAGTTCGGCGGGCAGTTGCAACGGGTCGCCGGAGAACATCGCGGTGTGCTCGCTGAACGCCCGCAGATAGCGGCCCTGGAACCATTCGTAGGCGTTCCACAGCACCACGGCGCAGATCAGGACGAGCAGGCTGGCAAGCAGGGGCGTGCGGTAAGACTGGCGCATTAAGATCGGTCCTCGAAGGTCGCGTAGCTTGCCATGCTTGCCGCGACAGATGAATATCGCAGGCCCAGAAAGCCCGTTTTGTCGCCGGTACCCCCGCTTTGGAATTCTCTATGCCCGCCACTTTCGACCCCGACCACCTGCGTGCCAGCCTGCAACCTCTGGTCGCCGGGCAGCCTTTGTCGGTGGAGGGGCAGGCCTACCAGCGTTTCTATGGGCTGGATTTCGCCGGGCGGGCGCTGGTGCCGCGTAGCCGCATGGGGCGTTTCCAGGTGGACGGCTACGAAGTGGTGAGCCAGGTCTGGTGGCCGGAGCAGCCACGGGCCACGCTGTTTCTGTTCCACGGCTTCTACGACCACATGGGCTTGTACCGGCATGTGATCGAGTGGGCGCTGCAACGGCGTTTCGTGGTGATTTCCTGCGACCTGCCCGGGCACGGCCTTTCCAGTGGCGAGCGGGCCAGTATCGATGATTTCGCGGTGTATCAGCGGGTGCTGCAAGGCCTGTTCGCCGAGGCCCGGTCCCTGGAACTCCCCGAGCCCTGGCACCTGTTCGGGCAAAGCACCGGCGGCGCGATCATCATGGACCACCTGCTCAACCAGGGCGCCGAGAGCCCGGCCCAGGGCCAGGTGATGCTGCTCTCGCCGCTGGTGCGGCCGCGGGCCTGGGGCTGGTCGATGCTCAGTTATTACGCGCTGCGGCCCTTCGTCACCGGCATTGCCCGGCGCTTCAGTGAAAACTCCAACGACCCGGATTTCCTCGCGTTCCTGCAGGTCGACCCGTTGCAGCCGCAACGCTTGCCGACGGCCTGGGTGGGAGCGCTGTCGCGCTGGATCAAGCGCCTGGAGGCAGCGCCCCGCAGTTCCAGGCAGCCGTTGATCGTTCAGGGGGATGCGGACATGACCGTGGACTGGCAGCACAATCTGCAGGTGATTCGTGGCAAGTTTGCCGCGCCCGAGCTATTGATGCTGCCCGATGCGCGGCACCATCTGGCCAATGAAATCCCGTTGTATCGCGATCAGTACTTCGCCTTTCTGACCCAGCACCTCTAGAGATTGGTGCAGCCGCTGCCGCAGGCTGCGAACGGCCCGAAGGGACGCAAGAGCCCAAGGCTACTGCAGGCTCGTCAGGCGATTGCCAGGCAAGGGCCTGCGGGCTCGGCAGCGGTCACAGGCGAGTTGCCGGGTCAGGGGGCGAGGCTGGAAGTGCTCTGGCCGACCGCAAGGCCGGCGCGAATCGCTGCCAGGGCGGCCTGGTAGTAGGCCTTGCCTTCGCTGGATTCGGCGAAGGTGGCGAACTCTTCCAGCTCCGTGTCGGACAGATCCCGATAGACGTACAGCAAGGTGTTGTTCAGGTCGTTGCCGATCTGCTGCATCAGCCGCTGGCGCTGGCCGTTGAGCATGCCCTGGGCCTGGCCGCCCCCCAGCAGGCCGGGAATCATCTGGCTCAGGCTGTCGGCGGCGACACCGGCAATCGCCAGGCTCACCTCTGCACCCGCTTCCCGGGCCGGCAGGGCCTGGGCCAGGTGGCCGATGATCAACTGGCGGTTGTCGCTGGCCTGCATCTTCGGCAGGCCCTGGGCGTTCTTGGCCAGCTGGTCGCGGCGGGTCGCCAGCAGTTCGGCGGCGACGATCTTGCGGCCCAGGGGCGACTGGAAGAAGGCCAGGGCCGGTGCGGGGTCCGCCAGGTTCTGCCGCAGTTGGGCCTCGGCGCGACGGTCCACGGCCTGGGGTGCGAAGCGCTGGTTGCTGTTGTCCACCAGGGCTTGATAGACCGCCGGCGGCAGGCTGCTCTGGTAGCGCTGCTGGGCGGCGCTGAGAGCATCGTTGAAATGCGCGCGCTGTTGCGCCCAACCGGCGACCTGGTACAACTGGTCGTGGCTGTCTGCCCAGGCAGGCAAGGCGCAGAAGATCAACAGTGAGAAAAGCAAACGGCGCATAAGGACTCCTGTCAGCAGGCGACTATTCTCCGGGGCAAGAGGGTAGTTGTCGAGAATTCGTATCAGCATCCCTCGGCAAACCGATGATGTGTAAGCCCATTGAAAAAAATGCTTCATCCTCCGCTCTGCGGCTCTGTCAGATTTTTCTGAGGCTGGATACTATGCGCGCCATGCAAATACCCTCTGATCATCCGCTGTTGTTGAACATTGTCGACGACCTGGCCGCCTGTGGCTGGTCGCAGCAAAATGTCTTCCTGTCCGAGGCTCTGACCCTCGAACTGGCGGCTGAGTGCCGTAAACGTGCGGCTGAAGGTGAACTGGCGCCGGCGGCGGTAGGACGCGGGCCGGCCCAGGAGATCCGCGAGGGTATACGCGGCGACCATATCCAGTGGCTCGAGCCCGGTCAGGCCCAGGCCTGCGATAGCTACCTGGAACTGATGGACAGCCTGCGCGAGGCTCTGAACCGAGGCCTGTTCCTCGGGCTTGAAGATTTCGAATGCCATTTCGCGATGTACCCGCCGGGAGCCTTCTACAAGCGCCACGTGGATCGCTTTCGCGATGACGACCGGCGCATGGTCTCGGCGGTGGTCTACCTCAATGAGGAGTGGCTGCCCGAGCAGGGCGGGCAATTGCGCATGTACCTCAATGACCGGGGGCAATACGATGTAGTCCCTGTCGGGGGGCGGCTGGTGGTGTTTCTTTCCGGCGAAGTCCCCCATGAAGTCATGCCCGCGACCCGGGAACGCCTGTCCCTGACCGGCTGGTTCCGGCGCCGTGGTAACGAGCCGTTCTGAATATGCACAAGATCCTGGTCAGCCGCTGCCTGTTGGGCCACCGCGTACGCTACGACGGCGGTGCCAGCGGCCCGTTCGATCAACTGGCCGCCTGGCAGCAAGAGGGACGAGTGGTTGCCTTGTGTCCGGAGGTTGCTGGTGGTTTGCCCACTCCACGGGCGCCGGCGGAGATCCCCGGCGGGCAGGGTGTCGATGTGCTCGAGGGGCGGGCACCGGTGATGACCTGCGAAGGTGAAGATGTCAGCGCCCAGTTCCTGGCTGGCGCCCGCCAGGCCCTGGAGCTGGTGGAAAAGCACCGGATCCGCGTTGCCGTGCTCAAGGCCCACAGCCCATCCTGCGGCAACCTGCTGACCTATGACGGCAGCTTCAGCGGGGTCAAGGTTTCGGGGGAGGGCGTCACCGCCGCGTTGCTCAAGCAGCACGGGGTGCAAGTCTTCAGCGAGCTGCAACTGCCCGAGGCCGCCAGCGCCCTGGCCGCATTGTCCTCGTAGCCGCTGCCGAGCTTTAGCGAGGCTGCGAAAAGGCCCTGAGGGCCTTGCTTGACGATTTCCCGCCGACCTCTGGCGGCCATGAAGCCCCTGGGTCCCTTCGGGCCGTTCGCAGGCTGCGGCTACAGGTCAATCCAGGCAGCTTGTGTCGTTTACTGCCCGGCTTCGGCCTTCGGCGGTTTGCTCGCGTCCATGCCGAACCATTTCTCCGACAGGGCCATCAGGCGCCCGTCGGCCTTGATCCGCTGCAAGGCGCTGTCCAGGCTCGCGCGAAACGCCGGGTTACCTTTCTGGAAGGGGATCGCCAGGCTCAGGGTCGGTCCGACCTTGGCGCCTTCCTTCACCGGCAGGCGGCTGTCGCGAATGGCGTAGGGAATCAGCAGGCGATCGCTGATGGCAGCGTCGATCTGCTTGTCCGCCACGTCCTTGATCGGCTGCTGGGCATCGGCGTAGCTGCGCAGGTTGATCCCTTCCACAGTCCGCGCCTGATCGACGAACTGGCTGCCCTGGGCCACCCCCAGCGCCTGGCCGCGCAGGGCCTGCAGGGAAAACAGCGGACGCTGCTCTTCCTTGCGCACAATCAACTGCGCACTGGAATAGCTGTAGGGTTCGCTGAAATCGAAACGATCCTTGAGTTCCGGGGTCATTGCTATGTGGTTGATCGCCACGTCGAACTTGCCGCTTTCCACTCCCGGGAGCAGTTCGGCGGCCTCGGTCACCACGAAGTCCGCGCGTACGTCCAGTTCACTGGCCAGCAGTTGCCCCAACTCCACCTCGAAACCGGTGAGTTTGCCGTCGTCCTTGAAATTGAAGGGCGGCGTATCGGCTTCCAGGGCGATGCGCAGCTCGCCGCGGTCATTGATATCGTCCATCAGTTCGGCTTGAGCGCAAGTGCTCGCAAGGGGCAGCAAAAGTAACAGGCCAGGCAGGAAACGCATGGTCACTCCTTGAATTTATATGAGCGATGCGCCGTTCAGGCTCGCTTTGCTAAGGTGTTGAGTGCCTTCGACAACGAATTGCCACGAAGTTGTCATAACCGTAAAAGATTTGCGGAAAAACTGGAGAAGATAATGAAAATTTTTATGTCGCGTGCTGCTTTGGCCGGTCTGTTGCTGGGAACCTCGATGCTGGCCGGTGCAGCGGAAATTCCGCGTACCGAGGCACCTGCCGGCGCCAAGGTGACTATCGTTTCCCCGGCCGACGGGGCCACCGTGGACAAGACCTTCAAGGTCAAGTTCGGCGTTGAAGGCATCGCCCTGGCTCCGGCGGGCGATCAGACCGCCAACACCGGCCACCATCACCTGCTGATCGATGTCGATCAGTTGCCTGCCGAGAACCTGCCGATCCCGATGGACGCCAACCACCTGCACTTCGGCAAGGCCCAGACCGAAACCGAAGTGACCCTGACCCCCGGCAAGCACACCCTGCAACTGGAACTGGGGGACAAGAACCACGTGCCTTTCAACCCGGTGATCGTTTCCAAGAAAATCACAGTAACAGTGAAATAATCGTAAACACGATAAAAAAGGGAGCCCAGAGGGCTCCCTTTTTTGTGCCGCAGTCGAGGCTTAGAACAGCACGCGGCAACGGATGGTGCCGTTGATGTGCTGCAGCTTCTCTTGCGCCAGGTCCGAGTACTCGGCGTCGACGTCGATCACCACGTAGCCGACCTTCTCGTTGGTCTGCAGGAACTGACCGGAGATGTTGATGCCGTTTTCGGCGAAGACCTTGTTGATCTCGCTCATTACGCCCGGAATGTTCTCGTGGATGTGCAGCAGACGGTGCTTGCCCGGGTGGGCCGGCAGCGCCACTTCAGGGAAGTTGACCGAGGACACCGAGGTACCGTTGTCGCTGTACTTGACCAGTTTTTCTGCCACTTCCAGGCCGATGTTGGCCTGGGCTTCAGCGGTGGAACCGCCGATGTGCGGGGTCAGGATCACGTTGTCCAGGCCGCGCAGCGGGCTTTCGAACTCTTCGTCGTTGGAGCGCGGCTCCACCGGGAATACGTCGATGGCCGCGCCGATCAGGTGCTTGTCCTTGATCGCGTCCGCCAGGGCGTCCAGCTCGACCACGGTGCCGCGGGCGGCGTTGATCAGGATGCCGCCCTTCTTGATGGCGCGGATTTCCTTCTCGCCGATCATCCACTGGGTGGCCGCGGTTTCCGGCACGTGCAGGGTGACGATGTCGGACATGCCCAGCAGTTCGTGCAGGTTGCCCACCTGGGTGGCGTTGCCCAGTGGCAGCTTGGTCACGGTGTCGTAGAAAAACACCTGCATGCCCAGGCCTTCAGCCAGGACCGACAACTGCGTACCAATGGAGCCGTAGCCGACGATACCCAGCTTCTTGCCACGGATTTCGAAGGAGTTGGCCGCGCTCTTGATCCAGCCGCCACGGTGGCAGGAAGCGTTTTTCTCGGGGATGCCGCGCAGCAGCAGGATGGCCTCGGCCAGCACCAGCTCGGCTACCGAACGGGTGTTGGAGTAAGGCGCGTTGAACACCGCGATGCCGCGCTCGCGAGCGGCGGACAGGTCAACCTGGTTGGTACCGATGCAGAAGCAGCCCACTGCGACCAGTTTCTTCGCGTGGTCGAAGATCTCTTCGGTCAGTTGAGTGCGGGAGCGAATGCCGATGAAGTGTGCATCGGCGATCTTTTCCTTGAGCTGGGCTTCCGGCAGAGAACCGGTGAGGTACTCGATGCTGGTGTAGCCGGCGGCCTTGAGGACGTCGACAGCGGATTGGTGGACGCCTTCGAGGAGAAGGAACTTGATCTTGCTCTTATCGAGAGAAGTCTTGCTCATCTGCGTAAACCTGTGTCCCGGAGAAAAATGGCAGGGAAGTGGACAGCTTGAGCTGACCTGGGCGGCACTGGGCCGACACCGCAGAAAGGCCCTTGGGCACTCTCCTGCGGGGGCGGTATGCTAGCATACGCGCCCCGCTAAACACTCATTCCTGCGACGTGAAGCGTTCTCAGGATGACCATGAATTGTTCGAGAGTTCTGTCGATGACCAATCCTGCCCTGATTGATGAGCTGAAGACCCTGGTTGAGCCTGGCAAGGTGCTGACCGACGCTGACTCCCTGAATGCTTACGGCAAGGATTGGACCAAGCATTTCGCCCCGGCCCCGACAGCCATTGTGTTTCCGAAAACCATCGAACAGGTCCAGGCCATTGTGCGCTGGGCCAATCAGCACAAGGTTGCGCTGGTGCCTTCGGGCGGTCGCACCGGGCTTTCGGCGGCAGCGGTGGCAGCCAACGGCGAGGTGGTGGTGTCCTTCGACTATATGAACCAGATCCTCGATCTGAACCTGACCGACCGCACCGCAGTGTGCCAGCCGGGCGTGGTCACCGAGCAGTTGCAGAACCTGGCGCAAGAAAACGGCCTGTACTACCCGGTGGATTTCGCTTCTGCAGGTTCCAGCCAGATTGGCGGTAATATCGGTACCAATGCCGGCGGGATCAAGGTCATTCGCTACGGCATGACCCGCAATTGGGTGGCCGGCATGAAGGTGGTCACCGGCAAGGGCGACCTGCTGGAGTTGAACAAGGACCTGATCAAGAACGCCACCGGCTATGACCTGCGCCAACTGTTCATCGGCGCCGAGGGCACCCTGGGCTTCGTGGTCGAGGCCACCATGCGCCTGGACCGGGCACCGAAGAACCTCACGGCGATGGTCCTGGGCACCCCTGATTTCGACTCGATCATGCCCGTGTTGCACGCCTTCCAGGGCAAGCTGGATCTGACGGCCTTCGAGTTCTTCTCCGACAAGGCCCTGGCCAAGGTCCTGGCCCGTGGCGACGTACCGGCACCGTTCGAGTCCGACTGCCCGTTCTATGCGCTGCTGGAATTCGAAGCCACCACCGAGGAAGTGGCCAACCACGCCCTGGAAACCTTCGAGCACTGTGTCGAGCAGGGCTGGGTGCTGGACGGCGTGATGAGCCAGAGCGAAACCCAGTTGCACAACCTGTGGAAGCTGCGCGAATACATCTCCGAGACCATTTCCCACTGGACGCCGTACAAGAACGACATTTCGGTCACTGTGTCGAAAGTCCCGGCCTTCCTTCAGGAAATCGACGCCATCGTCGGCAAGCACTACCCGGACTTCGAAATCGTCTGGTTCGGCCACATCGGCGACGGCAACCTGCACCTGAACATCCTCAAGCCGGACAACCTGAGCAAGGACGAATTCTTTGCCAAGTGCGCGACGGTCAACAAGTGGGTGTTCGAGACGGTCGAGAAGTACAACGGCTCGATTTCCGCGGAACACGGCGTGGGCATGACCAAGCGTGATTACCTGACCTACAGCCGCTCGCCGGTGGAGATCGAGTACATGAAGGCGGTCAAGGCCGCGTTCGACCCGAACGGCATCATGAACCCGGGCAAGATCTTCGCGATCTGAAGCCGGGTAGTGTCCAGATAAAGCACACAAGCAGGAGTCGGTAATGAGCTATCAGCACCAGTATGTCGACGGTACCCGGATCCATTTTCCGGTGGGCAAGGTGGTGTGCATCGGTCGCAACTACGCCGAGCACGCCAAGGAGCTGGACAACCCGGTACCTACCGAACCCCTGTTGTTTATCAAGCCGGGCAGTTGTGTGGTGCCCCTGGAAGGTGGGTTCGCCATTCCCTCCGAGCGTGGTTCGGTGCACTACGAAGCGGAAATCGCGGTGTTGATCGGCAAGCCGCTCTCCACCAAACCCAGCCGCGAAGAAGTGCTGGATGCCATTTCCGGCTTTGCCCCGGCACTGGACCTGACCCTGCGGGACAAGCAGGCCGAACTCAAAGCCAAGGGCCTGCCCTGGGAAATCGCCAAGTCGTTCGACGGCGCGGCGGTGATCGCGCCCTTTGTGGTGGGCAGCACCTTCGCCGACCTGACCGACATCGGCATCCGCCTGACCATCAACGGTGAAGTACGCCAGGACGGCAACAGCGCCATCATGCTCAACCCCATAGTGCCGATGATCCAGTACATGGCCGGTTGTTTCTCCCTGCAGGCTGGCGATGTGATCCTCACGGGCACGCCGGTCGGGGTTGGGCCGCTGAATGTCGGCGATGAGCTGGTGCTGGAGCTTCCCGGTGCCAGTCGTTTCACCAGCAGCGTCCGTTGATCCGAATCTTTCTGCGCTGGGCCCGGTAATCCGGGGCCCGACGCAGAGAGATCAGCGCCTTTAACCGTTTTTTCACATTTTTCCCGGATAATTACGAAGCTCATGGTTCGCGGATCTGAAATTCGTGTGCTATTACCTTTGGCCGCGCTTCTGGAATCTGTGTGATGGACGTCCACCCTCTGCCCAAACCTCACCTCATCCGCCGCTTGCGATTGCGCATGCGCTGGTATTCCTGGCTGCTGTTGGCGGGCGTGATCTGCTATGGCGTAGCCAGCCTCATGCATTGGGATGACCGTGGAGCACTCTGGGTTCAGGAAGGTTTTGTCAGTACCGCTGAACGCAGCTCCAGTATCTGGCTGCCCAGCTACCGGGCGGTGATCGACGCCAAGGTCCTGCCAGGCATGGAGCGGGACGAGGCCTCCGATCTTTCCTATAACCCCCAGACCAAGACCTTGTTTTCGGTTATGGGCAAGCACCCATTTCTGGTGGAGTTGTCGCTGCAAGGCGACGTCCTGCGCAAGATGCCTCTGGTGGGCTGGAGCAACCCGGAAGGGGTTGCGGTCCTGGAGAATGGCCTGCTGGCGATTGTCGATGAGCGCGAGCATTCGCTGGTGATCGTCAAGGTCGATGCCAATACCCAGTCGCTGAATGTCGCGGACTTCCCCAAATACGACCTGGGCCCTTCGGCAGACCAGAACAAGGCGTTCGAAGCCATTGCCTGGAACCCGCGCAAGCAACAGTTGCTGCTGGGGGAGGAGCGCCCGCCGGCGTTGTTTACCTGGAGCAGCGACGGTAGCCAGGTACTCAAGGGCAACAAGCAGAAGCTGGCCAGCGACGAACTCGACTTGCGCAACCTTTCGGCCCTGGGTATCGACCCGCGCACCGGCCATACCCTGGTGTTGTCGGCTGATTCCCATCTACTGCTGGAGCTGGACGAGCAGGGCGAACAGGTCAGCTTCATGGCCCTGCTCGGTGGCTTCAATGGCCTGGAAAAAACCATTCCCCGGGCCGAAGGCGTGGCCATGGATGAGGCCGGCAACCTGTACATGGTCAGCGAGCCCAACCTGTTCTATCGCTTCGAGAAACAGTGAGCCCGGGCCTGTCACCCGAGCCGGGCCGCTCAGGGCATTAAGCTTGAATTCAGGCAGCTGTGATATTTCATCAGCCTGTCCTGATTTCGAGCCTGCCCGCCATGTATCGCCTCACCCGCTTGCGACCTCTTTACCTGATCCTCTGCCTGATGGCCGTGCTGCTGGCGGTGTTTGTCCATAACCACAGGTTGTGGCAGCGCGCATGGTTCGACTGGCAATCCTACTGGCAGGTGACGGCCCCCCAATCCCTGGGGCTGGGCGATTATCGGGTCGTGCTGGAGGCGCAGCCCATCGAGGGCCTGGATGAGGTCTCGGCGCTGACCTACGATCCGCTGCGCAACAGTCTGTTCACCGTGACCAACAAGAATTCCGAACTGATCGAGCTGTCCCTGGACGGGCATATCCTGCGCCGCATCGCTCTGGTGGGCTTTGGCGATCCGGAAGCGGTGGAGTTCATCAGTGCCAATACCTATGTGATCAGCGACGAGCGCCAGCACCGGCTGATCAAGATCCAGCTGGACGATGAAACCACGGCGGTGGATGCGGCAGAAGCCGAGCAGATCACCCTGGGCGTGCACCTTACCGGCAACAAGGGCTTCGAGGGGCTGGCCTACGACTCCCAGGGCAAGCGCCTGTTCGTCGCCAAGGAACGCGACCCGATGCTGATCTATGAAGTGCAGGGCTTCCCCCACCAAGATCCGGAACAGTCCTACGGGATGCATGTGGTGAACAACCCCAAGCGCGATGCCGGTCTGTTCGTGCGTGATCTCTCCAGCCTGCAATACGACGAGCGCAGTGGCCACCTGCTGGCACTGTCGGACGAGTCGCGGCTGGTGGTGGAGCTGGATGTCGAGGGGCGCCCGCTGAGTACCCTGGCCCTGGGCAAGTGGCGCCAGGGTCTGAGCAAGGCGGTGCCTCAGGCGGAGGGGATGGCCATGGATGACGCCGGCACCCTGTACCTGGTGAGCGAACCGAACCTGTTCTACGTCTTCAAGAAACCGATGTAGGAGCCGGCTTGCCAGCGAAGAGGCCTTCAAAACCGCCTTCGCCCGCGCGCCGGCTCCTATCCGCGGGGCAGGCTCAGGCCTTGAGGGTCTTCACCCCTTCGGCGGTACCCAGCAGCAGCACATCAGCGGGGCGTGCAGCGAACAGGCCATTGGTGACCACGCCGACAATGGCATTGATCTGGCTTTCCAGTTCCACCGGATTGGTGATCTGCATGTTGTGCACATCGAGGATGATGTTGCCGTTGTCGGTGATCACGCCTTCGCGGTACACCGGGTCGCCGCCCAGTTTCACCAGTTCACGGGCCACGTGGCTGCGGGCCATGGGGATCACTTCCACGGGCAGCGGGAAGTTGCCCAGCACCGGCACCAGCTTGCTGGCGTCGGCGATGCAGATGAACGTCTTGGCCACGGCGGCGACGATCTTTTCCCGAGTCAGGGCGGCGCCGCCGCCCTTGATCAGGTTCAGGTGCTCGTCGCTTTCGTCGGCGCCGTCGATGTAGAACTCCAGGTCGCTCACGGTGTTGAGCTCGTAGACCGGAATCCCGTGGCCCTTGAGGCGCGCGGCGGTGGCTTCGGAGCTGGCCACGGCGCCGTCGAAGGCGCCCTTGTGCAGGGCCAGGGCGTCGATGAAGCAGTTGGCGGTGGAGCCGGTACCGACCCCGACGATGCTCTTGTCATCGAGTTTCGGGAGGATAAGGTCGACGGCGGCCTGGGCAACGGCCTGTTTGAGTTGATCCTGGGTCATGCGGGCTCCGAAGCGGGCAAGGGGGGGGCACAAAGGCCGGCATTATAGGCGCCGCGGCAGATCAGGTCATTGCCCGTTTGGCTAATCGGCCGGGCTTCAGAGAAGGCGAGGGGGCGGCTAAAACCTCGGTATTCGTGTGGTCGCCCGGGCAAACGCTGGGTTAGACTCCCTGGCCCTGCCCAACCCGCTCAGTGATGCTTTCCGATGCTCGAACAGTACGTCAAGAAGATCCTCACCTCGCGCGTTTATGACGTTGCCGTAGAAACCCCATTGCAGACTGCCCGCCAGCTCTCCGAGCGGCTGGGCAATCAGATCTGGCTCAAGCGTGAAGACTTGCAGCCGGTGTTCTCGTTCAAGATCCGTGGCGCCTACAACAAGCTGACCCAGCTCAGCGATGCCGAGCGCGCCCGCGGCGTGGTCACTGCGTCGGCGGGCAACCACGCCCAGGGCCTGGCCCTGGCGGCCAAGGTGCTGGGGGTCAAGGCCACTATCGTGATGCCCAAGACCACCCCCGAGATCAAGGTCGAGGGCGTGCGCTCCCGTGGCGGCAAGGTGGTGCTGCACGGCGATACCTTCCCTGAAGCGCTGGCCTACTCCCTGAAGCTGGTGGACGAGAAGGGCTACGTCTACATCCATCCCTACGATGATCCGCACACCATTGCCGGGCAGGGCACGGTGGCCATGGAGATTCTGCGTCAGCACCCCGGCCCGCTGGATGCGATCTTCGTTCCGGTCGGCGGCGGCGGCCTGATCGCCGGCATCGCGGCCTATGTGAAGTACCTGCGCCCGGAGATCAAGGTCATCGGTGTCGAGCCGGACGACTCCAACTGCCTGCAGGCGGCCATGGCTGCCGGTGAGCGCGTGGTGCTGCCGACCGTGGGGATCTTCGCCGACGGCGTGGCGGTGGCGCAGATTGGCCAGCACACCTTCGACATCTGCAAGGATTATGTGGATGAAGTGATTACCGTCAGTACCGACGAGATCTGTGCGGCAATCAAGGATATCTACGACGATACCCGCTCGATCACCGAACCTGCCGGCGCCCTGGGCGTTGCCGGGATCAAGAAGTACGTCGAGCAGCGCGGTATCAGCGGGCAGACCCTGGTGGCCATCGACTCCGGGGCCAACGTCAACTTCGACCGCCTGCGCCACGTCGCCGAGCGCGCCGAGCTGGGCGAAGGCCGCGAAGCCATCATCGCCGTGACCATCCCCGAGAAGCCCGGCAGCTTCAAGGCCTTCTGCGAGGCGGTGGGCAAGCGCCAGATCACCGAATTCAACTACCGCTACAACACCGGCAGCGAGGCGCACATCTTCGTTGGCGTGCAGACCCACCCGGAAAACGATCCGCGCAGCGCCCTGATCGCCAGCCTGACCGAGCAGGGCTTTCCGGTGATCGACCTGACCGACAACGAACTGGCCAAGCTGCACATCCGCTACATGGTCGGCGGCCATGCCGAGAAGGTCAGCGACGAAGTGGTGCTGCGTTTCGAATTTCCGGAGCGTCCGGGGGCGCTGTTCAACTTCCTCAACAAGCTGGGCGGGCGCTGGAATATCTCGATGTTCCACTACCGCAACCATGGTGCGGCGGATGGCCGGGTAGTCGCCGGCCTGCAAGTGCCGGCCGATGAACGTCACCTGGTGCCCGCGGCGCTGGAGCAGATCGGCTATCCGTACTGGGATGAAAGCGACAACCCGGCCTACCAGCTGTTCCTCGGCTGAACGACTACGCTGAGGATCGGAGCCTTAAGGAAGCGAAAACATGGAAACACTGACCACGCTGAAGACGCTTCATGTACTGGCCACCGTGCTGCTATTGGGCAGTGCGCTGGGGCTGGCGATCTGGGTCTGGCGCCTGCGCCGCCAGGGGGATGCCACGGTTTATAGCCGGGTGCTGCACCGTCCGGGCCTGTTCGGCTGGCTGTTGCTGGCGCTGGGCATGCTGACATTGCCGTTCAGCGGTTGGTGGCTGGTGCATCTGGTGGGTTGGCCGCTGGGGCAGACCTGGGTCCTGGGTTCCAGCGTGCTCTACACCCTGGGGGCCCTGGCCTGGCTGTGGCTGATGGTGCGCCTCAACCGCCTGCGGGTGGCCAAGGTCGCCAGCGGCCTGGCGTTCACCCTGGTGCTGGCGGTGTTCAGCGCCGCATGTTTCGTGACCATTGCCGGTCTTATGGGCGCCAAGCCGGTCTAACTCTCAAGGATTGCCATGAAGGTCGTTCTGGTGGGGGCCACAGGGTTTGTCGGCCGTCATCTGCTGGCGGCATTGCACGCTGCCGGCCATCAGTTGATTGCCACCAGCCGCCGCCCGCAGCCCCAGGGGTTGCCCGGGGTGGAGTGGTGCCAGCTGGATCTCGATTGCCTGGGCCGCGAGCCCCAGCCCTTTGCCCTGCCTGCCGACACCGACCTGCTGATCAACGCCGCGGGGCTGTTGAGCACTGATGCGCGGGCGTTGAGCCTGACCCAGGACCTGGGTACCCGCGCGCTGTTCGATCTGGCGGCGGCCCGGGGCGTGCGGGTACTGCAGATTTCCGCATTGGGGGCCGGGATCCTGCCTCAGGTGCCGTTCCTTGCCAGCAAGGCGGCGGCGGATGATTACCTGCTGCAGTTGGGGGTACCGGCGGTGGTGCTGCGGCCCTCGCTGGTGCTCGGCGCTGGCGGTGCCAGCAGCGGCTGGCTGACGAGGCTGTCGCCCTGGCCGCTGATTCCCTTGCTGTCCGCCAAGGCGCAGATGCAGCCCTTGCATATAGAGGACTTGAGCGCCGCGGTGCTGGCGCTGCTCAGGCAGTGGCCGCAGGAATCCATGGTTCTGCCCCTGGTCGGCCCGGAACGCATGACCATGGCGCAACTGCTCGATCACCTGCGGTCGGCCCAGGGCTGGGCCCCGGCGCGCTACTTCAAGCTGCCAGCGGTCTTGCTGCGGCTGGTGGCCGCTGCTGGCGATCGCCTGGGCTGGCGAGCCTTGAACCGGCAGAGCCTGGCCATGGCCCGCCACGACAACCTGGCGGATCCGCAGGTGCTGGCCTCGGTCTGCGGGTATCACGCGGCGCCGCTGGCGGCCCGCTTGCAGGAGTGGCCGCAGGCGGCGCAAAGCACCCAACTGGCCCTGCGCCCGCTGTTGCTGGCAGTGATGGTGCTGATCTGGCTGGGTACCGCGCTGGTGTGCATCGGCCCGGGTTACGACTGGGGCCTGCGGATCATGGCCGAGGCTGGCGTGCATGGCGTCTGGGCGGCCCTGGCGGTGATCGGCGGTTCACTCTGTGATGCGCTGCTGGGTGTCGGCCTGCTGCTGCGGCGCTGGCGCCGGCGGGCCTTGCAGGCGCAGTTGGGGCTGATGCTCGGCTACACCCTGATCATCAGCCTGATCCTGCCGCACTTCTGGTTTGACCCTTATGCCGCCGTCGCCAAGAACCTGGTGCTGATGGTGGCGACCCTATGGCTGCTGTGGACCGAACCCCACCAATGAGCGCTTACCTGCTGTTGAAAACCCTGCATATCCTGTCCTCCACCGTGCTGTTCGGCCTCGGCGCGGGGTCGGCCTATTACGCCCTGCGGGCCTGGCGCAGTGGCCGGGTGGAAGTGATTGCCGTGACCTTCAAGCACCTGGTGTTCGCCGACTGGGCCTTTACCGCCACGACGGCGGTATTCCAGCCGTTGAGCGGGCTGGGGCTGGTGCACCTGGCAGGCTGGTCGCTGCAGCAGGCGTGGCTGATGTGGAGCCTGGGCCTGTATGTGGTGGCGGGGCTGTGCTGGCTGCCGGTGGTCTGGTTGCAGATCCGAGTGCACAAGATGGCCGAGCAGGCCCTGCAGGACGGGACGCCGATGCCGCTGCGAGCAACCCTTTATATGCGCTGGTGGTTCGCCCTGGGCTGGCCGGCGTTCCTGGCCTTCATGGCGATTTTCTATCTGATGGTGGCCAAGCCGGCGTAGGTTTTTTTCGCTGGCAAGCCAGCGCCTACAGCCGGCTCGCCGGCGAGCTGTCTAGTCGCGCAGGCTGATGACCTGCCAGCCACGTTTCTCGGCCTCGGCCCGCAGGTTCGGATCCGGGTCAACGGCCACGGCGGTAGTCACTTGCTCCAGCAGGGGCAGGTCGTTCATCGAATCGCTGTAGAAGTAGCTGTCTTCCAGGCTGTGGCCGGTCTCTTCCAGCCAGCGGTTGAGGCGGGTGACCTTGCCTTCACGGAAGCACGGCACATCGGTACTGCGCCCGGTGTAGCGGCCATCCTGCATTTCGCATTCGGTGGCGATCAGGGTTTCCACGCCCAGGCGTTCGGCGATCGGCGCGGTCACGAAACGGTTGGTCGCGGTGATGATCACCAGCTTGTCGCCGGCAGCGCGATGCTTGTCCAGCAGGGCCTGGGCCTTGGGCAGGAGGATCGGCTCGATGCAGTCGCGCATGAAGTCGCGGTGCCACTCTTCGAGCACGGCCATGTCGGTGCGGCCGAGGATTTCCAGGCAGAAGTTCAGGTAGGCGGCATTGTCGAGCTTGCCGGCCAGGTAATCCTGATAGAACTCGTCGTTGCGGGTCTTGTAGGCGACGGCGTCGAGGAAGCCCCGCTCGCACAGATAGTCGCCCCAGGCGTGGTCGCTGTCGCCGCCCAAAAGCGTGTTGTCCAAGTCGAATAAAGCCAGGCGCATTGCAGTTACTCGCTGAAAAGTCGCGGAAAAAGGTGCCCAGAATACGGTCTTTTCACAAGAGTGCACATAAGGTAAGCAGCCTCGTTGCTGCATTCCCAAGCTTTGTGGAACAATGCGGCGACATGCGTTTGCGAGGTTGTAGCCGTGATCGACCCCGATGGTTTCCGCCCCAATGTCGGGATCATTCTGACCAATGATGCCGGACAGGTGCTATGGGCTCGCCGTATCAATCAAGATGCCTGGCAGTTTCCTCAAGGGGGAATCAACCCCGATGAGACGCCGGAAGACGCCTTGTATCGCGAGCTGAACGAAGAAGTGGGGCTGGAGCGCGAAGATGTGCAAATTCTCGCCTGCACCCGGGGCTGGTTGCGCTATCGTTTGCCGCAGCGTCTGGTCCGGACCCACAGCCAACCGCTGTGCATCGGCCAGAAGCAGAAATGGTTTCTCCTGCGCCTGATCTCCAACGAGCAGCGGGTGCGGATGGATTTGACCGGTAAACCGGAATTCGATGGCTGGCGCTGGGTCAGTTATTGGTATCCGTTGGGCCAGGTGGTGACATTCAAGCGCGAAGTGTATCGCCGCGCTCTCAAAGAGCTTGCCCCGCGCCTGCTAGTGCGCGACTGACGACGGAGTTCGACCCCGAGCCATGCTCAATACGCTGCGCAAGATCGTCCAGGAAGTTAACTCCGCCAAGGATCTCAAGGCGGCGTTGGGGATTATTGTATTGCGCGTCAAAGAGGCCATGGGCAGCCAGGTCTGCTCGGTCTATCTGCTGGACCCGGAAACCAACCGTTTCGTCCTGATGGCCACCGAGGGCTTGAACAAGCGCTCCATCGGCAAGGTCAGCATGGCGCCCAACGAAGGCCTGGTAGGCCTGGTGGGCACTCGCGAAGAACCCCTCAACCTGGAAAACGCCGCCGACCACCCGCGCTATCGCTACTTCGCCGAAACCGGTGAGGAGCGTTACGCCTCGTTCCTCGGTGCGCCGATCATTCACCACCGCCGGGTGGTGGGCGTGCTGGTTATCCAGCAAAAGGAGCGGCGCCAGTTCGACGAAGGCGAAGAAGCCTTCCTGGTGACCATGAGCGCCCAACTGGCCGGGGTTATCGCCCATGCCGAGGCCACCGGTTCGATCCGTGGCCTGGGTCGCCAGGGCAAGGGCATTCAGGAAGCCAAGTTCGTTGGCGTACCGGGCTCGCCCGGCGCGGCGGTGGGCAGCGCGGTGGTGATGCTGCCGCCGGCCGACCTGGATGTGGTGCCGGACAAGCACGTCACCGACATCGACGCCGAACTGGCCCTGTTCAAGAGCGCCCTGGAAGGGGTGCGGGCCGATATGCGCGCGCTGTCGGAAAAGCTCGCCACTCAATTGCGCCCTGAAGAGCGCGCGTTGTTCGACGTCTACCTGATGATGCTCGACGACGCCTCCCTGGGCAGTGAAGTGAAGGCCGTGATCAAGACCGGGCAATGGGCCCAGGGCGCGTTGCGCCAGGTGGTCACCGATCACGTCAACCGTTTCGAACTGATGGACGATGCCTACCTGCGCGAGCGGGCCTCGGACGTCAAGGACCTGGGCCGCCGGCTCCTGGCCTACCTGCAGGAAGAGCGCCAGCAGACCCTGGTCTATCCCGACAACACCATCCTGGTCAGTGAGGAACTGACCCCGGCCATGCTCGGCGAAGTGCCGGAAGGCAAGCTGGTGGGCCTGGTCTCGGTGCTGGGTTCGGGCAACTCCCACGTGGCGATCCTGGCCCGGGCCATGGGCATCCCGACGGTGATGGGCCTGGTGGACCTGCCGTACTCCAAGGTCGACGGCATCCAGATGATCGTCGACGGCTACCACGGCGAGGTCTACACCAACCCCAGCGACGTGCTGCGCAAGCAGTTCGCCGATGTGGTGGAAGAAGAACGGCAACTGGCCCAGGGCCTGGATGCCCTGCGCGACCTGCCCTGCATCACCCCCGATGGCCACCGCATGCCGCTGTGGGTCAACACCGGCCTGCTGGCCGATGTAGCCCGGGCGCAGAAGCGCGGGGCCGAAGGCGTGGGCCTGTATCGCACCGAAGTGCCGTTCATGATCAACCAGCGCTTCCCCAGCGAGAAGGAACAGCTGGCGATCTATCGCGAACAGCTGGCGGCCTTCCATCCGCAACCGGTGACCATGCGCAGCCTGGACATCGGCGGCGACAAGTCGCTGTCGTACTTCCCGATCAAGGAAGACAACCCCTTCCTTGGCTGGCGCGGGATCCGCGTGACCCTCGACCACCCGGAGATCTTCCTGGTACAGGCCCGGGCGATGCTCAAGGCCAGCGAAGGCCTGAACAATTTGCGCATCCTGCTGCCGATGATTTCCGGCATCCACGAGCTGGAAGAAGCCTTGCACCTGATCCACCGGGCCTGGGGCGAAGTGCGCGATGAAGGCACTGACGTACCGATGCCGCCAGTGGGGGTGATGATCGAAATCCCCGCCGCGGTGTACCAGACCAAGGAGCTGGCGCGCCAGGTGGACTTCCTCTCGGTAGGCTCCAACGACCTGACCCAGTACCTGCTGGCGGTGGACCGCAACAACCCACGGGTGGCCGATCTCTACGACTACCTGCACCCGGCGGTGCTGCAAGCGCTGCAGAACGTGGTGCGTGATGCCCATGCCGAAGGCAAGCCAGTGAGCATCTGCGGCGAGATGGCCGGTGATCCGGCGGCGGCGGTGCTGTTGATGGCGATGGGCTTCGACAGCCTGTCGATGAACGCCACCAACCTGCCGAAGGTGAAGTGGATGCTGCGTCAGGTCAGCATGACCAAGGCCAAGGAACTGCTAGCGGAAATGATGACCATCGACAACCCGCAAGTTATCCACAGTTCGCTGCAACTGGCGCTGAAGAAACTCGGGCTGGCGCGGATGATCAATCCGGCTTCGAGCAAGACCCTGTAACCGGGTTGTTTTCTTCGCCGGCAAGCCGGCTCCTACAGAAGCGTTCGTGGGAGCCGGCGTGCCGGGGAACGCTTCAGACCTTCAGTTCGACCTCTCCCAGATGCCCGCCATAGGGGCCGAAGCTACGCTCCAGCAGATGCCGCGAGCCATCGGCGTGGACGATCAGTGCCGTGCTGGCTCGTGTGCCGTAGCTGGGGCTGGCGATGAACACGCTGGACAGCAGGCTTTCGGTGGCCAAGCCCACGCCGGTGTCCGGCAGGTCGGCGAAGGGCGCTGTCTGCGGGTCGCTCAACAGCGCCAGCAGTGCCTGGGGCTGTGGATCATGCAACACCTCCTGCAACGCCGCCCTGGCCTTGAGCAGCTTGGGCCAGGGCGTATCCAGCCCGGCATTGGAAAGGCCGTAGACCCCAGGCTCCAGCCGTTGCGGCTGCGGGTCCCGAGCGTTGTAGTGCCACAGCTGCTCGGCATTGCCCAGCAGCAGGTTGAACCCGGCGTACTCCACCGAGCGCCCGACTACATCGCGCAAATAATCATCCAGGGGCACGTCGCCGGCGAGAAAGCGCGCCACCAGTTCACCCCGCGAGCGCCGCGCCGGAGGCTGGTGCGGGTTGCGGATATTGGTCAGGGCGGCAAAGCGGCCATCGGCGCCGACCCCGAGCCAGGTGCCGCCGGCTTCCAGGTCGCGACCGGCGTGGATCTGCGGCAGTTCCGGCCACTGCCCCAGGGGCAGGCTCGGCCGCGCGTAGAATTCATCACGGTTGGCCGCGACGATCAGTGGCTGAGCATGACCCGGCCGCCAGGCGAAAACGATCAAGCACATTAAGGTGGCCCCCTGTGTGTTTTTGCCCACTTTACGCACAGATCCGGCGGGTATCCATCGCCATCCAGTGGAGTCCGGGGCGGCGCTTCCGTTACCATGCCGATCTATTTTTCGGATGCTCCCATGGAATTTCTGCTCTATCTGCTGCTGGGCGCCTGTGCGGGCGTGCTGGCCGGGCTGTTCGGCGTGGGCGGCGGGATCATCATAGTCCCGGTGCTGGTGTTCAGCTTCACCCTGCAAGGCTTCGATGTCTCGGTGCTGACCCATCTGGCGGTCGGCACCTCCCTGGCCAGCATCATCTTTACCTCGGTCAATGCGGTGCGCGAGCACCATCGGCGTGGCGCTGTGCGCTGGCCGATCTTCGCCTGGATGACCGTGGGTATCCTCCTGGGCGCCGGTTTCGGCGCACTGACCGCCGAGGCGATCTCCGGCCCGCACCTGCAGAAAATCATCGGTGTGTTTGCCCTCGTGGTGGCCCTGCAGATGACCCTGGAGCTCAAGCCCAAGGCCAGCCGCCAGGTGCCCGGCAAGCTGGGCCTGACGGCCGCCGGCGGTGTGATTGGCTGGGCCTCGGCGATCTTCGGCATCGGCGGTGGCTCCCTCACCGTGCCTTTTCTCACCTGGCGCAGCGTGCCCATGCAGCAGGCGGTGGCCACCTCATCGGCCTGCGGTTTGCCCATTGCCCTGGCCAGTGCCTTAAGTTTCATGATTCTGGGCTGGCATGATCCGCTGCTCCCGGCCCATAGTCTCGGTTTCGTTTATTTGCCGGCCCTGTTGGGCATTGCCCTGACCAGCATGGTGTTCGCCCGCATCGGCGCGCGCCTGGCCCACAAACTGTCGCCACGCCTGTTGAAACGCATGTTCGCCGCGCTACTGTTCTGCGTGGGGCTCAGCTTCCTGTTCTGAGTGGTGACGCAATCCTGGCTTAATCCTGGGCTGGCAGTTTGCCCCGGGAATCTGAAGTTCTAACCCTTACGAGGAGTCGCAATGCTGCCTTACCCGCAGATTGATCCGGTGGCCCTGGCCATCGGCCCGCTGAAAATCCACTGGTACGGCCTGATGTACCTGATCGGCATTGGCGGTGCCTGGTTGCTGGCGTCGCGCCGCCTGAACCGTTTCGATCCGACCTGGAGCAAGGAGAAGCTCTCGGACATGGTGTTCTGGATGTCCATGGGGGTGATAGTCGGTGGTCGCCTGGGTTATGTGCTGTTCTACGACCTGAGCGCCTATTTGGCCAACCCGACCCTGATCTTCGAAGTGTGGAAGGGCGGCATGTCGTTCCACGGTGGTTTCATCGGGGTGATGCTGGCGGCCTGGTGGTTCGGCAAGCGCAACAACAAGACCTTCTTCGAGCTGATGGATTTCGTCGCGCCGATGGTGCCGATCGGCCTGGGCGCCGGGCGCATCGGCAACTTCATCAACGCTGAATTGTGGGGCAAGCCCACCGATCTGCCCTGGGCCATGGTGTTCCCGCCGTTCAGCGATCCGGCACAATTGCCGCGCCATCCCTCGCAGCTGTATCAGTTCGCCCTGGAAGGCGTGGCGCTGTTCCTGATCCTCTGGCTGTTCTCGCGCAAACCACGGCCGACCATG
Organism: Pseudomonas sp. JV245A; assembly: GCF_032424515.1. Classification (NCBI taxonomy): domain Bacteria; kingdom Pseudomonadati; phylum Pseudomonadota; class Gammaproteobacteria; order Pseudomonadales; family Pseudomonadaceae; genus Pseudomonas; species Pseudomonas sp. JV245A. The sequence continues at coordinate 39,548 of NZ_VYKE01000019.1, read as the reverse complement.
GCGGTTTCCGGTATGTTCGCCCTGTTCTACGGGATCTTCCGTTTCATCGTCGAGTTCGTCCGGGTGCCGGACGCCCAGTTGGGCTACCTGGCCTGGAACTGGCTGACCATGGGTCAGGTTCTGTGCGTGCCGATGATTCTCGGTGGCCTGGGGTTGATCTGGCTGGCTTATCATCGCGCTCCGGCCAAGAGCGCGGCGCAATAAATTCGAACCCCGGGGCGTGCCCCGGGTTCAAGGATGCAGGTAATTCATGAAGCAATATCTTGATCTGGTGGCCCACGTCATCAACAACGGCACCAAGCAGGCCAACCGCACCGGTGTGAACACCATCAGCTTCCCCGGGGCCATGCTGCGCTACGACCTCAAGGAAGGTTTCCCGGCCATCACCACCCGCAAGATGGCCTTCAAGTCGGCCATCGGCGAGATGGTCGGCTTCCTGCGCGGGGTAAACAACGCCGCCGAGTTTCGTGCGCTGGGCTGCAAGGTCTGGGACCAGAACGCCAACGAAAACGCCCAGTGGCTGGCCAACCCGTTCCGCCAGGGCGACGACGACCTGGGCGAGATCTACGGCGTGCAGTGGCGCAAGTGGCCGGCCTACAAACAGATCAAGACCAGCAACCAGGCGGCCATCGACCTGGCGCTGAGCCAGGGCTACCGGCAGATCGCCGCGGGCGAGGAAGACGGCCAGGGCTACGTGGTGCTGTACAAGGCCATCGACCAGGTGCGCCAGTGCGTCGACACCATCATCAACGACCCGGGCAGCCGGCGGATCCTGTTCCACGGCTGGAACTGCGCCCAGCTGGATGAAATGGCCTTGCCGCCGTGCCACCTGCTGTACCAGTTCCACCCCAATGTCGAGACCCGGGAAATCTCCCTGACCCTCTACATCCGCTCCAACGACCTGGGCCTGGGCACGCCGTTCAACCTCACCGAGGGTGCTGCGCTGCTGAGCCTGATCGGCCGCCTGACCGGCTACACGCCGCGCTGGTTCACCTATTTCATCGGTGATGCCCACGTCTATGAAAACCATCTGGACATGCTCAACGAACAGCTCAAGCGCGAGCCGTTCCCGATGCCCAAGCTGGTGATTTCCGAGCGTGTGCCGGAGTTCGCCAAGACCGGCGTCTACCAGCCGGAGTGGCTGGAGCTGATCGAACCGAGCGACTTCTCCCTGGAAGGCTATGAGCACCACGCGCCCATGACGGCGCCGATGGCGGTCTGAGCATCCAGCTACTGCAGCAAGGGCCGCGCGGCCCTTGTCGATTGATCCTGTTGCCCTTATCGACCTGTGCCCGGAGCCGTTCCGGGCATGGCTGTGCCCGGCGGCCAGCTACGCTCTGAGTAGCGGCCCTGCCAGGTGCGGGGTGTGGTCCTTGTGACATTCAACGTGAGCCCCGAATGGAAGAACTCAATCACAGCCTGTTCCTGGCCATCAACGCCAGTGCCGGGGCGTCCATGCCGATGCGTGCACTGGCGGGTTTTCTCGCGCAATGGGTGGTACTCAGCGTGCCGCTGCTGCTGGTGGTGTTCTGGGTTTTCGGCGAGCGCCGCCAGCGCATGATCGTGTTGCTCGCCGGCCTGAGCATTGTCCTGGCCCTGGTCTGCAACCTGCTGATCCGTGAGCTGTGGTTCCATCCGCGGCCGTTCATGATCGGCCTGGGGCAGAACTTCCTCGCCCACGCGCCCGGGGCATCCTTCCCCAGCGACCACGCCAGTGGCATGTTCGCCATGGCTTTCGCGCTGATCCTGGCCAGCCTGCGCAAGACCGGGCTGGTGATGCTGGGCCTGGCGCTCCTGGTGAGTTGGGCACGGGTCTACCTGGGTGTGCATTTCCCTTTCGACATTCTGGGTGGCTGCCTGGTGGGGGGGCTCAGCGCCTGGCTGGTGCGCCAGGGGCTGGCCTGGCAGCAACTGGACCAGCGGCTGCTGGCAATCCTCGAAGGGGCTTATCTGCGGCTGACGGCCAGCGTTCGGCGCGGCGCCTGAAACCGCGCCAGGGGTTCAGTGCCCGTGGCTGCGCCCGACATGGGAGGGCTCGCTCTCATTGGGGGCCACCGAGCCGCTGACTTCCAGGCGCTGGAGAATTCCGCAGTGCTCAAGGTCCGGGCCCTCGCTGCAGCGCTGGCGCAGGTCCAGCAGTTGTTCCTGCAGGGCCAGCAAGCCGTCGATGCGCGCCTTGACGTGATGGATATGCTCGTCGATCAGGGCGTTGACGCTGGCGCACTGGCCCTGGGGGCTGTCGCGCAGGTTGAGCAGGCTGCGGATCTCCTCGAGGGTCATGTCCAGGCTGCGGCAATTGCGGATAAAGGTCAGGCGCTCGGTGTGGGCCTGGGTGTAGAGGCGATAGTTGCCTTCACTGCGGGCCGGTTCCGGCAGCAGCCCTTCGCGCTCGTAGTAACGGATGGTCTCGACCTGACAGTCGGTGAGTTTCGCCAGTTCGCCAATCTTCATTGCCGTCGTCTCCGAATGGGTGCTTGACCCTATAGTGGCTACAGGGTGTTCACTTGGCAACAAGCACCTTAATTCGGAAGGGACCCTAATGAGCGATTCTCTCCACAGCCCGCGCAAAACCGCGGATCAGCAGCCCCAGGCTGATCACGATCACGATCACGATCACGATCACAGTCATGGCCACAGCCATTCCCATGCGCCCGCGGGCAAGTTGCAGCCGGTCAAGGCACACGATCATGCCGCCCACGGCGCATCCTGCTGCGGTTCCGCCGACCTGGCGCCGTCCAGGGTCACCCTGAGCGAGACCCCGACCGCCGGCGCGCGCTTGAGCAGCTTTCGCATCGAAGCCATGGACTGCCCCACCGAACAGACCCTGATCCAGAACAAGCTGGGCAAGCTGGCCGGGGTCCAGGCGCTGGAGTTCAACCTGATGAACCGCGTGCTGGGGGTGACTCACGACCTGCCGAGCACCGCGCCTATCATCGAGGCGGTCAAGTCACTGGGCATGCACGCCGAACCCCTGGAACAGGAGGGTGACCAAGCCGCGCCTGCCGCAGCGCCTGTGAAGAAGCCCTGGTGGCCGCTGGCCCTGTCCGGTATCGGCGCGCTGGCTGCCGAGGTCATCCATTTCACCAATGCCGCGCCCGACTGGGTGATTGCCCTGGTGGCCCTGGTGTCGATCCTCAGTGGTGGCCTGACCACCTACAAGAAGGGCTGGATCGCCCTGAAGAACCGCAACCTCAACATCAATGCCCTGATGAGCATCGCCGTGACCGGCGCTGTGCTGATCGGCCAATGGCCGGAAGCGGCGATGGTGATGTTCCTGTTCACCGTGGCGGAATTGATCGAGGCCCGTTCCCTGGATCGGGCGCGCAACGCCATCAGCGGCCTGATGCAGATGACCCCGGAACGGGTCACGGTGCAGCAGGCAGACGGCAACTGGAGCGAACAGGAAGCGAAAAACGTCGAACTTGGCGCACTGGTGCGGGTGCGTCCCGGCGAGCGCATCGGCCTCGACGGCGAGGTCGTGTCCGGCAACTCCACCATCGACCAGGCGCCGATCACCGGTGAAAGCCTGCCGGTGGAAAAGACTGTGGGCGACAAGGTTTTCGCCGGCACCATCAACCAGGCCGGCTCCCTGGAATACCGAGTGACTGCCGCCGCCAACAACTCGACCCTGGCGCGGATCATCCACGCTGTGGAACAGGCCCAGGGCGCCCGGGCTCCGACCCAGCGCTTCGTTGACAGCTTCTCGAAAATCTACACCCCGGCGGTATTCGCCTTCGCCCTGGCGGTGGCGCTGATTCCGCCGCTATTCATGGGCGGCGTCTGGTTCGACTGGATCTACCGCGCCCTGGTGCTGCTGGTAGTGGCTTGCCCCTGCGCCCTGGTGATCTCCACCCCGGTGAGCATTGTCAGCGGCCTGGCGGCTGCCGCGCGCAAGGGCATCCTGGTCAAGGGCGGGGTCTACCTGGAAGGCGGCTACAAGCTCGACTACCTGGCCCTGGACAAGACCGGCACCATCACCCACGGCAAACCGGTGCAGACCGACTTCCTGTCCCTGGACCCGCTGGCCCAGGACACCGCCCCGGCCCTGGCCGCAAGCCTGGCAGGGCGTTCCGACCACCCGGTGTCCCTGGCCATTGCCCAGGCGGCTGTGGATAAGCAGTTGGCCATGCACCCTGTGGATAACTTCGAGGCCCTGACCGGCCGAGGCGTACGCGGCGAGATCAACGGCGAGCTGTACCACCTGGGCAACCATCGTCTGGTGGAAGAGCTGGGCCTGTGCTCCCCGGCTTTGGAAGAAAAACTCTTCGCCCTGGAGAAACAGGGCAAGACCGTGGTCCTGCTGCTGGACCGCAATGGCCCGCTGGCGCTGTTCGCCGTGGCCGATACGGTGAAGGAATCCAGCCGCGAAGCCATCCAGCAATTGCATGAGCTGGGGATCAAGACCCTGATGCTCACCGGCGACAACCCCCATACCGCCCAGGCCATCGCGGCCCAGGTGGGTATCGACCAGGCCCGGGGCGACCTGCTGCCCACCGACAAGCTGCAGGCCATCGAAGACCTGTACGCCCAGGGCCATCGGGTGGGCATGGTGGGCGACGGCATCAACGACGCCCCGGCCCTGGCCCGTGCCGAAATCGGTTTCGCCATGGCTGCGGCGGGCACCGACACCGCCATCGAGACCGCGGATGTGGCCCTGATGGACGATGATCTGCGCAAGATCCCGGCGTTTATCCGCCTGTCGCGCCAGACCTCGGTGGTGCTCAAGCAAAATATCGTCCTGGCCCTGGTCATCAAGGCGATCTTTCTTGGGGTAACCTTTGCCGGGCTGGCCACCATGTGGATGGCAGTGTTCGCCGACATGGGCGTGAGCCTGTTGGTGGTGTTCAACGGTCTGCGCCTGCTGCGCAAATAAGCAACGAGAGAACCCTGTGCTGAGTGCCGAGCTGAAGGCTTTTTACATGGTCGCCCGCCTGGGCAGCATTACCCAGGCGGCGAAGAAGCTCGGCCTCAGCCAGCCCACGGTGACTACCCAGGTCCGCAACCTGGAGAGCCAGTACGCGGTGGAGCTGTTCTACCGAGGCGGGCGCCGCCTGAGCCTGAGCGATGAGGGCGCGCGCCTGCTGCCGATGGTCAAGGAGCTGCTGCAGAAAGAGTCGGACATCGAATTCTTCCTGCGCAACTGTGGGCAGGTGCAGGGCACGCTGCGCATCGCCGCCACCGCGCCGTACTACATCCTCGATCTGGTGAAGACTTTCCGCCAGCGCCTGCCCCAGGTGGAGGTCTCGGTGGAAATCGGCAACTCCCAGCAGGTCCTGGAGGCGCTGGAAGACTATCGGGTGGATGTGGCCGCTTCCTCGCAACTGCTGGAGGATTCGCGGTTGGTCCGCCGGGTGCTGGGCAGCGATCCGCTGGTGCTGGCGGTGCATCGCAATCACCCCCTGGCGGCGCTGGATCACGTGCCCCTCAACGCCCTGGCCGGGCACACGCTGCTGATGCGCGAACCCGGCTCCACCACCCGCAGCCTCACCGAAGGTCTGCTGAAGAACGCCAACGTCAGTTTTGGTCCGCTGCTGGAGATCGGCAGCCGTGAATCGATCCGCGAGGCGGTGCTGCGCAATATCGGCATCAGCATCATTGCCCGCCAGGAAGTGCCCCACGACCCGCAGCTGCGGGTACTGACCATCGAAAACGCGCCGCAGATCGCCGAGTACCTGTATTGCCTCAAGGAGCGCAAGAACGCGCGCCTGCCCGCCGCCTTTCTCGGCCTGGCCCAGGAAATGGCTCCCGCCTGAAAGATCTGCATCGGCCATGCCGATGCCTTCGTGAGCACATGATTCACAAGTGAACCCAAATCCCTGAATACCACTATCGGTCGTTTTTGCCTTACTGCCATATGACCGACGCATTGCAACTCTAGGATTTGCCTCATCTGCTAGATGAGGTGCGTCCATGAACAACTGTGCTGCAAATGCCCTGAGCAATCCCGGTGCGCCGATGAAAGTGCGCGGTATCCACAAGCGCTTCGGTGCCTTCACCGCGCTGGATAACGTGTCCCTGGACGTCGCCGCCGGGGAGCTGGTGTGCCTGCTGGGGCCATCCGGCTGCGGCAAGACCACCTTGCTGCGCTGCATCGCCGGCCTGGAACGCCAGGACCAGGGCGAGTTGTACCTCGGGGATCGGGACGTGTCGCTGCTCGCGCCCCAGGCCCGGGACTACGGGATCCTGTTCCAGTCCTACGCGCTGTTCCCCAACCTCACGGTAGAAGCCAACATCGCCTACGGCCTGTCCGGCAGTGGCCGCGAAGAAGCGCGCAAGCGCGTGGCGCAGATGCTGGAACTGGTGGGGCTGACCGGCAGCGAGAAGAAGTACCCCGGCCAGCTGTCCGGCGGCCAGCAGCAGCGCGTGGCCCTGGCCCGTGCCCTGGCACCGGCGCCGTCGTTGCTGTTGCTGGACGAGCCGATGTCGGCGCTGGACGCCCGGGTCCGCGAGCACCTGTGCACCGAGCTGCGCCAGCTGCAGCGGCGCCTGGGGATCACCACCCTGATGGTTACCCACAACCAGGACGAAGCCATGCTTATGGCCGACCGCATTGCCGTGATGAATAACGGCAAGGTCGAGCAGTACGCCACGCCTCAGGAAATCTACGACCGTCCGGCCACGCCGTTCGTCGCCGAATTCGTCGGCCAGGGCAACTGGCTGCCCTTCAGTCGCAACAGCGACAGCCATGCCCAGGTTGGCGGCATGAATGTGCGCCTGGCCGACGGCTCGGCCAAGACCGCCTCGGGCCGGCTGTTCTGCCGTCCGGAAGCCATCAGCGTGAATCCGCTGGTGCACGAGGAAAACCTGTTCCCGGCCAAGGTCCGCGAGATCACTTTCCTCGGCAATCGCTGCCGCATGAGCTTCGAACTCAACGAGCTGCCGGGGCATGCGCTGCTGGCCGAGCTGGCCCCGGAAGCCATGCCGCGTCTGGGCGCCCAGGACATCTGGGTCGCCTTGCCGCCGCGCAGCCTTCAGGTGTTTGCCTAAGATGAGCGTGCCAATGTCCCTGCCGCTACCCGTCAAGCGGGCGCGCCAGGCTTCTCGTGCCGAGATCGGCGACCGTATTTTTGTCGTCGGCGGCAAGGTCCTGCTTCTGGTCCTGTTGGGTGTAGCGGTGCTGTTGCCCCTGTTGGCGATCTTCTGGCGGGGCTTCAGCGCCGAGGCCGGGCAGGGTGGAGGCTGGCTGGCGGCTCGCGAGCTGGTGGCCAGCGAAAACTTCCACTGGTTGCTGGGCAACAGCCTGAAAGTCTCCCTTAGCGTGGCCGCTATCGTCGTGCCCCTGGCCTACCTGTTCGCCTACGCCCTGCAACGCACGCTGATTCCCGGCAAGGGCATCTGGCGCGGCCTGTCGCTGTTGCCGCTGATGGCGCCGTCGATGCTCCCGGGCATTGCCCTGGTCTATCTGTTTGGCAATCAGGGGATGCTGCGTGGCCTGTTCGCCGAGAACATCTACGGCTTCTGGGGCATCGTCCTCGGCGAGGTCATCTACACCTTTCCCCATGCCCTGATGATCCTGCTCTCGGCGCTGTCCCTGGCGGACGCGCGGCTGTTCGACGCCGCGTCGAGCATGGGCGCCAGCCCCGCCAAGGCCTTTCGCAGCATCACCTGGCCGGCCACTCGGCAGGCGGTGTTCGCCGCCTTCTGCCTGGTGTTCACCCTGACCATCACCGACTTCGGCGTGCCAGTGGTAGTGGGTGGCGACTATCAGGTGCTGGCCCTGGAAGCCTACAAGGCGGTGGTGGGGCAGCAGCAGTTCGGCCGCGGCGCGTTGATCGGCATGGTCCTGCTGTTGCCGGCCCTGTTCAGCTTCGGTGTCGACGCCTGGCTGCGCCGGCGCCATGGCGACTCCATGAGCGGCCGTGCCCAGGTATTCAAGCCAGCGCCGTCGCGGCTGCGCGATGGCTGCTACCTGGCCATTGTGTTGCTGATCTGCGCGGCCCTGCTGCTGGTGTTCGGCATGGCGGTGTTTTCGTCGCTGGTGAAATTCTGGCCCTACAACCTGTCGCTGTCGCTGAACCACTACCAGTTCAACGACACCGCCGGCGGTGGCTGGCTGGCCTACCGCAACAGCTTGACCATGGCCCTGTGCACGGCGCTGATCGGCAGCGTGGTGATCTTTACCGGCGCCTACCTGATGGAGAAGACCCGCGGCCAGCGCGGCTTGAACCTGGCGCTGCGCATGCTCAGTTTCGTGCCCATGGCGGTGCCCGGGCTGGTGCTGGGCCTGGGCTACGTCTTCTTCTTCAACCTCAATGGCAACCCGCTGCATGTGTTCTACGGCACCATGACCCTGCTGGTGGTGTGCACCATCGCCCACTACCTGACCACCGCGCAGATGACCGCCACCACCGCCCTGCGTCAGTTGGATGCCGAATTCGAGGCGGCCGCGCTGTCGCTCAAGGCGCCGCTGTACCGGCATTACCTGCGGGTTACCGTGCCGATCTGCCTGCCGGCGCTGCTGGATATCGTGCGCTACCTGTTCGTTTCGGCCATGACCACGGTGTCGGCGGCGATCTTCCTCTACAGCCCGGACACCATCCTTGCCGCCGTCGCCGTGCTGAACATGGACGACGCCGGCAACGTCGGCGGTGCCGCGGCGATGTCGACTCTGATCCTGTTCACCTCCGCCGGCGTCTCGCTGCTCCTGGCCTGGGCTTCGCGCGGCCTGCTGCGCCGTTCCCAGGCCTGGCGCCAGGGCACGCCGGGCCACTGATGCGCTTCACCCACCCCCACTCTGATCTGCACTCACTAAGGAACCGCACCATGTTCAAGCCCCTGGCTCTTGCCGCTGCCGTCCTCTCTGCTGTCAGCCTGAACGCCTTTGCTGCGAAAACCGAGCTGACGGTCTACACCGCCCTCGAAGCCGAGCAACTGAAGTCCTACAAGCAAGCCTTCGAAAAGGCCAATCCGGACGTGGAGATCAAGTGGGTGCGTGATTCCACCGGGATCATCACCGCCAAACTGCTGGCGGAAAAAGCCCGCCCGCAGGCCGATGCGGTCTGGGGCTTGGCCGCGTCCAGCCTGGCGATCCTCGACCAGCAGGGCATGCTGCAAAGCTATGCGCCCAAGGATCTGGGCAAGATCGGCCCGAACTACCGCGACGCCGCCAACCCACCGGCCTGGGTCGGCATGGACGTCTGGGCCGCCACCATCTGCTTCAACACCGTGGAGGCCGAAAAGCAGGGCCTGACCAAGCCGGTGAGCTGGCAGGACCTGACCAAGCCCGAGTACAAGGGCAAGATCGTCATGCCCAACCCGGCCTCCTCGGGCACCGGCTTCCTCGACGTCAGCGCCTGGCTGCAGACCTTCGGCGAGAAGCAGGGCTGGCAGTACATGGATGAGCTGCACCAGAACATCGGCCAGTACGTCCACTCCGGTTCCAAGCCCTGCAAGCTGGCCGCTGCCGGTGAATTCCCGATTGGCATCTCCTTCGAGTACCCGGCCGTGCAGCTCAAGCGCCAGGGCGCGCCGCTGGACATTGTCCTACCGAAGGAAGGCCTGGGCTGGGAAATCGAAGCCACCGCGGTGATCAAGGGCACGCCTCATGAAGAGGCGGCGAAGAAACTCGCCGACTTCTCCGCCAGCCCCGAGGCCATGGAGCTGTACAAGGAAAACTTCGCCGTGCTGGCCCAGCCGGGCATCGCCAAGCCGCAGACCGAACTGCCGGCCGACTACGAGCAGCGCCTGATCAAGAACGACTTTGCCTGGGCCTCGAAGAACCGCGACGAGATCCTCGCCGAATGGCGCAAGCGCTATGACGGCAAGTCGGAAAAGGTTGCCAAGCAGTAGCCGATCAATCGCCTTCGCCGGCTTGCCGGCGAAGGCGCTCCCCATCCAGGAAACAACTCATGACCAATCACAGCGATCTGCTGATCGTCGGCGCCGGCATCCTGGGCCTGTCCCATGCCTATGCCGCCGCCAAACGCGGTCTGCGGGTGCACGTTTTCGAGCGCAGCGCCACGCCCCTGGGCGCTTCGGTGCGCAACTTCGGCCAGGCCCTGGTCACCGGCCAGCCGCCGGGCACCATGCTGGAGCTGGCCAGGGCCAGCCGCGAGATCTGGGCCGACTGGCAACAGTTGGCGGGCCTGCAACTCAAGCGCAACGGCTCTTTCCTGTTCGCCCGCAGTGAAGCCGAGGAGCAGTTGCTCGAAGCCTTCTGCGCCGGGCGTGCGCTGGAGCACGGCTACCGCGTCGAGCTGCTCCAGGGCGCGGCGCTGAATGATCTGTACGGCGGCCAGTTCCGCCATCACCGGGCGGCCTTGCACGGCCTGGACGACCAGCAGCTGTATTCCCGTGAAGCGATCCCGCAGTTGATCGACTACCTGCGCCGGGACCTGGGGGTGCAGTTTCACTTCTCGACCCTGGTGCGGGATATCCAGCCGGGCCAGTTGCGCAGCACCGCCGGCAACTTCCACGCGCCGCGGATCGTGCTGTGTTCGGGGCACGATTATCAGACCCTGCTGGCGGATCAGATCGCTGCCTTGCAGCCGCAGATCTGCCGCTTGCAGATGCTCCGGGCGCGGCCCGAGGCCAATCTCAACCTGCAACATGCCCTGCTGACCGGTCTGAGTTGCGTGCACTACGGGGCCTTCGCCGACCTGCCGGAAGCCGCCGCGGTGCAAGCGCAGATTCTGCGCGAGGCGCCCCATCTGCACGAGCATGGTATCCACCTGTTGATCAGTCCGACTCCCTACGGTGAGCTGATCATCGGTGATTCCCACGATTACGGTAGCGATCCTTCACCGTTCAATGCTGAACAGGTGGACAACTGGCTGCTCGAACTGGCCGAGCAGACCCTGGGTTGCAGGGTCCGGGTGGTGGAGCGCTGGCAGGGTGTCTACGGCGCTCGCGGCCCGGCGCCGTTCTCCTTCCTGGAGGCGGCCCCCGGGGTCCATGTGGCCCTGATGCACACCGGGGTCGGCATGAGCGTTGGCCCGGCCATGGCCGAGGGCAATATCGCCCGACTGCTGGAGGAAGCGTGATGGAGCGGCGACAGCAGGTGGTCGACGAGGTCTTCGGCCTGTACGAGCGTTTCGGCGACTGCGACTACATCGGCGAGCCGGTGTCGCAGATCGAGCACATGTCCCAGGCCGCGCAGTTGGCCCTGGCGGAAGGTTATGACGACGAGGTGGTGCTGGCGGCGTTCTTCCACGATATCGGGCATATCTGCCAGCAGGATGCCGAGAACATGGGCGGCTTCGGCGTGGTCAGCCATGAGCGCCTGGGGGCGGACTACCTGCGCCGGGCGGGTTTCAGCGAACGCCTGGCGCGGCTGGTGGAATACCACGTCCAGGCCAAGCGCTACCTGACCTTCAAGGACCCCGGTTATTACCAGCGGCTGAGCGAAGCCAGCCGGCGCACCCTGGAATACCAGGGTGGGGTGATGAGCGCGGCAGAGGCGGCAGCCTTCGAACTCGACCCGTTATGGGCGGTGAGTTTGCGCATGCGCCACTGGGACGAGCAGGCCAAGGAAATGTGGGTGCCGGTGATGGATTTGCAGGTGCTCAAGGGCAAGGCGCTGGCATTGCTTTAGCGGGTACAGGCTTGGTTTTTGTAGCCGCTGCCGTAGGCTGCGAACGGCTCCGAAGGAGGCGCCGCTGTTGGGGTTGTTGAAGGTCCTGCGGCCCTTTGCGCAGCCTCGCGGGCTCGGCAGCGGCTACAGCAGATGTTGAGCCAGCCCCTCGATCTGCTCCTGGCGCTCGGCCTGGCTCAGGCGCTTCTGCGGATTGAGCGATGACCACTGCGGGTGCGCCCGGGCCTTGTTCAGGGCCTCTGGCAACTTGCCTTCGCGCCAGCTCTTGTCCTCCGGCGTGGCCAGGCGAATGCTGTCCATAGCCGCATGCCCGCGCAGGTTCAGGGCCTGTACCAGCTGGCGCTGACGCAGGGCCAGCAGGCGCAGCACGCTGTCGTCCACGGTCAGCTCGCGCTGGCCCTTGAGTTTGCCCAGCAGGCGGCTGCCATAGCTGCGGGCGGTTTGCAGGGCGCCGCCGGCAATAGCCCCGGCCAGCGCCGCGGCCCCCAGGGTCAAACCACCCACCAGCAAATCCACCCCTGCGCCGGCCGCGGCTCCGGCGGCGATGCCGCTGCCCACCCGCACCCCCAGTTGCTTGAGGGTTTCCGGGTTGAACAGGTCGTCGCCCCAGCGCCCGTCCAGTAGCGGCAGGTCGCTGGCCGACGCATCCTCGGGGCGGAAGGCGTAGAGCTTGAGCAAGGCCTCGACGCAGCGCTGCTCGCGCTGGCGGATGGCCTGGCGTAGTTCGCCTATGGCCTGTTGTTCCTGTTGGGCGTCGCTGGCTACGCTGCGGCGGCAGGCGGCGCAGTCCACCAGCAGCTCGGCAATCAGCCGCGCTGCGCTGTGCTGGCGGGCCAGGCGCTGGGCCTCTTGGTCGTCGATCAAGCGTTGCAGGGCCGGGCGTGCGTGCTCCAGCAGCAGCGCCAGGCTTTCATACAGGCGCCGTTCGCCGTCCTCCGGTGGCGCCACGCTGTCGAAGCGCACCAGGGCGTGCAGCCCCAGGCGGGCCAGGGCATCGCGCCAGTCGCCTTCGCGCTGGTCGGCGCTGCTGACGAAGTTCAGCACTGGCAGCAGCGGCTTGCCGCAACCGGTGAGCACTTCAAGCTCATCGCGGTACTTGGCCAGCACCGGCTCGCGGGCGTCGATCACATACAGGCCGGCGTCCGAGGCCAGCAGCTGGCGCAGGACCTTGGCTTCCTGTTCGAAGCGCTGGCGGGCCTCGCTGCCGTCGAGAAACCGCGCCATCCGCGCCGGGCCGTCCAGGCGTTCGCCCGGGCGCTCCAGGCGCTCCAGGTAATCCAGCAGGGCGATGGCATCTTCCAGGCCAGGGGTGTCGTAGAGCTCCAGCAGGGCTTGGCCATCCACCGAAAGGCGGGCGCCTTCCACGTGCCGGGTGGTGCTGGGGCGATGGGAAACCTCGCCAAAACCCACGTCCCGGGTCAGGGTGCGCAGCAGCGAGGTCTTGCCGACGTTGGTGTGGCCGACCACGGCGAGTTTCAGTGGCTTGTGGCGGGTATCAGTCATGACCGTTCTCCAGCCAGTCGAGGGGGGCGCAATCGGCGAAGGGCAACTGCAGCTGGTGCAGGGCGCTGTGCCAGTCGCCCAGGCGATCGGCGTCCAGGGCCTGGCCGGGCGGGGCTTGCAGCAGCCAGACCCGGGTGGCGCTGGCGTTGCGCGCCAGTTCGGCGATCAGCCCCAGGCTGCCTCGGTCCGGCGAGCGCCGCGGGTCGCAGGCGATCACCAGGCGCGACGGGGGGAAACGGCTCATCTGCTCCAGCAGGCGGCTGCGCGACTCGCGACTGTCGAGGATGCCGACGTCCTTGACGCTCTCGGGCAGTTGCGGCGGCCAGGGGCGCTGGTTGTCCAGTTCGATGGCCACCAGCAGGGCGCCGCTGCTGTCCTGGGCACTGACGCCGCCTTCGACCCGGTGCAACTGCTCGGGGGCCGCATCGTTGACCCCCAGGCGCTCGCTGCTGGGCATCAGGCGCTCACGCAATTGGGCGTAGCCCGGCAGGTTGAGGTCCAGTTGCAGGCGCGCCTGCCCATGTTTCCAGCGCCAGCGGCAGAACAGCATCAGCAGCAGGCGCGGCAGCACGCCGTAGATCGTCACCAGCACCACCAGCCAGATGGCCCAGGACTGGCGGATCAGTTCGGTGTTGTAGACATCCCGGGTGCTGGCCTGGATGCTCGCCACGCTCGGCGCGCCAAAGCCCAGGCCACGGGGCAGGGCACTCAAGGTGTTGGTAATGGCCACGAAGGCATCGCTGCCCAGCAGGGTGCTTTCCCAGATAAAGCTGTAGCGGTGGGTGGTCAGCAGCAACAGCAACATGACCACGGCGCTGAACAGGGCCAGGCACCACAGGCCGTTGATCAGGCTGCCCAGGGCCCAGCGGTTGAGCTTGCGCCGTTGCAGCAACAGCAGCAGGGCCGGCGGCAACTGCGCGGCCTTGGCATCGCGGGAGAATTTCTCGCTGAGCCACAGCCACAGGCGGCCCAGGCTGGCGCCGTGCTCGCCGGCGAACAGCAGGCCTGCCAGCCAGCTCAGCAGCAGGATCAGGTTGATTCCCAGCAGGCTGCCCAGGGCCCAGAACACGTTCACCGGTTGCTGGGTGCTGCCCAGGGCGCTGAAGGCCAGGCCGGCACCGCTGATCACCGCCAGAACCGAGAGCGCCAGCAGGGCCAGGCGTGCGCCCTGCTGCCAGTGCAGCAGGGCGCTGTGCAGGCCGTCACGCTGGGCCAGCCACAGGGCGCGGTTCTGGATCCGGGTCGCCAGGTCGCCGCCCTGGTTGCGGGCTAGGCGATTGGCTTCCTGATCTTCCAGCGGGCCGGCGTGTTCCTCGCGCAGGCGCACGGTTTCGGTCAGCCACAGGCGTTGCAGGGGAGTCAGTGCAGTCACGCGTCATTCCATCGCTCAAAAGTGCGCTGAGCATAACTGCTGCAGCGCGGATCGGGGTACGTTGCCAGGTCCTGGTCCTCTGGTATCCTCGCCGGCATGAAAAAATCTCTCCCTCTCAGCCTGATCGCGGCCCTCGCACAAAACCGCGTGATCGGCGTCGACAACAGCATGCCCTGGCATTTGCCGGGGGATTTCAAATTCTTCAAGGCCACTACCCTGGGCAAGCCCATCATCATGGGGCGCAAGACCTGGGACTCTCTCGGCCGGCCGTTGCCGGGGCGGTTGAATATCGTGGTCAGTCGTCAGACCGGCCTGATGCTCGAAGGTGCCGAGGTCTACCCCTCCCTGGAGGCGGCAGTGGCCCGGGCCGAGGAGTGGGCACTGGAGCAGGGCGCCAACGAGCTGATGCTGATCGGTGGCGCACAGCTTTACAGCCAGGGGCTGGAGCAGGCGGATCGCCTGTACCTGACGCGGGTAGCCTTGAGCCCGGAAGGCGATGCCTGGTTTCCGGAATTCGATGAGCAACAGTGGAAGCGGGTGTCAGAGGTGCCGAACCCGGCGGAAGGGGACAAGCCGGCGTACAGCTTCGAGGTGTGGGAGAAGCGCTGAGCGCTCCGCCAGCCAGCCGGGCTCCCGAAGGAACCGGCGGGCCGGCGAAGAGATCAATCAGGCCTGAGCCAGTTCTTCGTGCTCATCGGCGTCCAGCAGCGCCTTGTCGGTCTGCTGCATCACCTGGCTGGTGATCGCGCCTGCGGTCATCGAACCGCTGACGTTGAGCGCGGTGCGGCCCATGTCGATCAGCGGCTCCACGGAAATCAGCAGCGCCACCAGCGACACCGGCAGGCCCATGGCCGGCAGCACGATCAGCGCGGCGAAGGTCGCGCCGCCGCCCACGCCTGCAACGCCGGCGGAACTCAGGGTGACGATGGCCACCAGGGTGGCGATCCACAGCGGGTCCAGCGGGTTGATGCCCACGGTCGGGGCAACCATCACCGCCAGCATGGCCGGGTACAGGCCGGCGCAGCCGTTCTGGCCGATGGTGGCGCCGAACGAGGCGGCAAAGCTGGCGATGGACTGGGGAATGCCCAGGCGCCGGGTCTGGGCCTCGATGCTCAGGGGAATGCTGGCGGCGCTGGAGCGGCTGGTGAAGGCGAAGGTCAGCACTGGCCAGACCTTGCGGAAGAAGCGCAGCGGGTTGATCCCGGCCAGTGCCACCAGCAGGCCGTGGACCACGAACATCAGCCCCAGGCCGATATAGGACACCACCACGAAACTGCCCAGCTTGATGATGTCCTGCAGGTTGGAACCGGCCACCACCTTGGTCATCAGCGCCAGCACACCGTAGGGCGTGAGCTTCATCACCAGGCGCACCAGGCGCATCACCCAGGCTTGCAGGGTGTCGATGGCGTTGAGCACTTTCTGGCCCTTGTCGGCATCGTCCTTGAGCAGCTGCAGCGCCGCGACGCCGAGGAAGGCGGCGAAGATCACCACACTGATGATCGAGGTCGGCTTGGCCCGGGCCAGGTCGGCGAAGGGGTTCTGCGGGATGAACGACAGCAGCAGCTGCGGCACGTTGAGGTCGGCCACCTTGCCTGCGTAATCGCTCTGGATCACTTGCAGGCGGGCCATTTCCTGGGTGCCGGCCACCAGCCCTTCGGCGGTCAGGCCGAACAGGTTGGTCAGGCCGATGCCCACCAGCGCGGCAATGGCAGTGGTGAACAGCAGGGTGCCGATGGTCAGGAAGCTGATCTTGCCCAGGGACGAAGCATTGTGCAGGCGGGCCACGGCGCTGAGGATCGAGGCGAACACCAGGGGGATGACGATCATCTGCAGCAATTGCACGTAGCCGTTGCCCACCAGGTCGAACCAGGCGATGGAGGCCTTGAGCACCGGGTTGCCGGCGCCGTAGATACTGTGCAGGGCGATGCCGAAGACCACGCCCAGCACCAGGGCCAGCAGGACTTTCTTGGCCAGGCTCCAGGTGGTATGGCGGGTTTGTGCCAGGCCCAGCAGCAAGGCCAGGAACACCAGCAGGTTGAGGAACAGCGGCAGATTCATTGGGGCTCCGATAAGGCTTGTGCCAATCGCGGCTCAGGGCGATTGCGAACCGGCAAGCCTAACAGCTTGAAATCTATTGAATTAATAACGATATCGCATGGCAACTGTCGTTTTTGGAATAAGCGATTGACGTTCAGGCGCATGTGGCTGGCGCTTACGGGACGCAAGCGGTCGCGTGGAGACGAGAACTGTCACAGGGATTTGTTAGCGTCGAAGGCTTTCACTCAGGGAGAAAACCGCCGATGAAACTCGCTCCGAAATTGCTCGCAGTCGCACTCTGCCTGGGCCTCGCCGGCCAGGCCCTGGCCACCGAGTTGAAGCACTGGCCCGCGGAACAGGCCAAGCAGCTGGACGCGATGATCGCGGCCAATGCCAACAAGGGTAACTACGCGGTGTTCGACATGGACAACACCAGTTACCGCTACGACCTGGAAGAATCCCTGCTGCCCTTCATGGAAAACAAGGGCCTGATTACCCGCGACACGCTTGACCCGTCGCTCAAGCTGATCCCGTTCAAGGACACCGCCGAGCACAAGGAAAGCCTGTTCAGCTACTACTACCGCCTCTGTGAAATCGACGACATGGTCTGCTACCCCTGGGTCGCCCAGGTGTTCTCCGGCTTTACCCTCAAGGAGCTCAAGGGCTATGTCGATGAGCTGATGGCTTCCGGCAAGCCGGTGCCGAGCACCTATTACGACGGTGATGTGGTCAAGACCATCGAGGTCAACCCGCCCAAGGTCTTCACCGGCCAGGCCGAGCTGTACAACAAGCTTATGGAGAACGGTATCGAGGTCTATGTGATGACCGCCGCCTCCGAAGAGCTGGTGCGCATGGTCGCCGCCGATCCCAAGTACGGCTACAACGTCAAGCCGCAGAACGTCATCGGCGTGACCACCCTGCTCAAGGATCGCAAGACTGGCGCCCTGACCACCGCGCGCAAGCAGATCAGCGAAGGCAAATATGACGAGAAGGCCAACCTCGGCCTTGAACTGACCCCCTACCTGTGGACCCCGGCCACCTGGATGGCGGGCAAGCATGCGGCGATCCTGACCTACATCGACGAGTGGAAGAAACCGGTGCTGGTGGGCGGCGACACCCCCACCAGCGACGGCTACATGCTGTTCCACGATGTTGACGTGGCCAAGGGCGGCATCCACCTGTGGATCAACCGCAAGGACAAGTACATGACCCAGCTCAACGGCATGATCGCCAAGCACGCCGCGGCCCAGGCCAAGGAAGGGTTGCCGGTGACCGCCGACAAGAACTGGGTGATCGTCAAGCCCGAAGACATCCAGTAAGCCTGCCCGCTACACCGCCCCTCTGTAGGAGCCGGCTTGCCGGCGAAGAGGCCATTGGGTTTGGCGTCGCTCTCGCGGACGCCTTCGCTGGCAAGCCAGCTCCTACGTTAGGCCGGCGATCTATTTGTAGGAGCCGGCTTGCCGGCGAAGAGGCCTTTGGATCTGGCGTCGCTCTCGCGGACGCCTTCGCTGGCAAGCCAGCTCCTACGGTAGGCCGGCGATCTATTTGTAGGAGCCGGCTTGCCGGCGAAGAAGCCTTTGGGCCGGGCGTCGCTCTCGCGGACGCCTTCGCTGGCAAGCCAGCTCCTACGGTAAACCGGCGATCTTTTTGTAGGAGCCGGCTTGCCGGCGAAGAGGCCTTTGGGCCGGGCGTCGCCCTCGCGGATGCCTTCGCTGGCAAGCCAGCTCCCGCAAGGGGTGTCTGTCGTTCGGTGCGGAGCCGGCGTCCGCTATAGGCGGAGAATGTTTCAACTTGTGACTGCCAAACCCCCTCTGCCATAATCGCGTCCGTTTCCCATCCCCCCGCCTGCTCTCCCTTGTGCCGGGTTTGTCCCCGACTGCACGTAATGGACTACGTTGTGAGCTATCTCTCGATCGAATTCGGCCTCTGCTTCATCCTGTTCTTCGTTCTGTACTGGGGCCTGGGCTTCAGCCTGCGCTTGCAGAACGTCCTGCTGCTGGTCGCCAGTTACGCGATCCTTGCCAGCTTCAGCCTGAACTTCCTCTACATCCTGCTGGGCTACACGGCCCTGGTGTACCTGCTCGGCCTGTTGAGCCAGCGTTACCCCGGGCGCGGCTGGGTCAACGGACTGATGCTGCTGCTGGTGCTCGGGGCCTTCTACCTGTTCAAGTACCAGGATTTCTTCACCAGTACGGTGCAGAACGCCTTCGCCCAGTTCGGTGTCGAGGTGTCGCTGCCGCTGCTGGAGGTGCTGCTGCCGGTGGGGCTGTCGTTCTATGCCTTCCACTCGGTCAGTTACCTGGTGTCGATCAACCGCCGTGAGCTGACCCCGGGCTCGCCCTTCGACCTGGCGCTGTACCTGGCCTTCTTCCCCAGCCTGATCGCCGGTCCGGTGAACCGGGCGATTCCCATGCTGGCGCAGATCAACCCGCCGCAGTTGCGCCAGGTGCTGGAGCCGCAGCGCGCCCTGGGCCTGATCGCGGTGGCGGTGGTCAAGCTGTTCTTCCTCAGTTCCTGGCTGGCCAACGAATGGGTCGACCCGGTATTCGACAGCCCGGTGGCCTATTCTGCCGAGCAGATCCTGCGTGCGGTCTACGGTTATTCGTTCCTGATCTACTTCAACTTCAGCGGCTACACCGACCTGGTGACGGGCATCGCCCTGCTGCTGGGCTTCCGCCTACCGCAGAACTTCAACTACCCCTACGCGGCGCGCAACCTCAAGGAATTCTGGGGCCGCTGGCACATCAGCCTGTCGACCTTCATCCGTGACTATGTGTACATCCCCCTGGGGGGCAACCGTGGCCCGGTGTGGCGCGGCAACCTGAACATGCTGCTGGCGATGCTGATTTCCGGCCTGTGGCACGGCGCCAGCGCCAACTTCATCATCTGGGGCGCGCTGCACGGTATCGGCCTGGCCCTGTACAAGCTGTGCAGCCCGCTGCTGGCCCGGGGCCCGAGCTGGATCGGCGCCGACCTCATGGCGCGGCTGCTGACCTTCCACTATGTGGCGTTCGCCTGGATCTTCTTCCGCTGCGCGACCCTCTCCGATGCCATGGACATGCTCAAGGGCCTGGGCGAGCTGTCCTTGGGCGGCCTGCTCGGCGGCGGCGCCAGCCTGCTGGGCTGCCTGCTGTTCGTGGCCTTCTACCCACGGATCGTGGCGCTGCTGCGCCGCCTGTTCGATGCCGCCACCGGTTTGCCGTGGCTGTTCTATCCAGTGCCGCTGGGGCTGTTTATCTGCGTGGTCATCTTCGCCTCTCCGTCGGGCGTGCCGGGGTTCATCTATGCCAGTTTCTAACCGTTCGCCCTTGTCGATCAGCCTCGGTAGCGCGGCCAAGGTCTTCTACGCCCTGGTGGTCACCAGCCTGCTGCTGGTGTGGTTCAACCAGCAGTCGATCCGCCTCTACTGCCAGCAGAAGTACCACGACGACTGCGAGGTCCCCGGGTTGTCGCAGAACCCGCAGTGGCGCTTTGGCGCGCAACTCAACCAGGCCCTGGAAAATGCCCGGGTGGCCTTTGTCGGCAGCTTTACCGGCCAGGTGATGGTGGCCGAGGCCGCCGCGGAGCAAGAGCTGCCTCCTTTGCCGACGCTGGCCGAGGAGCCTGCGCCCGTACCTGCGCCGGTTGCGACCGCCCATGCTGCGCCGGTGCATCCGGCCCCCGTGCATCCCGCTCCGCAGGCGCCGGCTGCAGTGCACCCGCAGCCGGTGGCCGTGGCCCCGGTGGTCAGCCACCCGCCCAAGGTCGAGCCGGGGGCAACCACGCCGCTGATGGCCAGCCTGGCCACCGGGGATGAAGTGTTCTTCGTCGGTGATTCCCTGATGCAGGGCGTGGCGCCGCACATGGCCAACACCTTGCGCAAACGCTACAACGTCAAGAGCCTGAACCTCAGCAAGCAGAGCACCGGCCTTGCCTACCCGAGCTTCTTCAACTGGCCCAAGACGGTTGAAAGCACCCTGGCCAGCAACCCCAACATTCGCCTGATGGTGATTTTCCTCGGCCCCAACGACCCCTGGGACATGCCGGTGGTCAAGGGCAAGCCGTTCCTGCGCTTCAAGACCCCGGACTGGGAAGAAGCCTATCGCCAGCGCATCGATTCGATCCTCGACACCGCCCAGGCGCATAATGTGCAGGTGATCTGGGTCGGGCCGCCGAACATGGAGAAGCCCAAGCTGTCTACAGCCATGGCCTACCTGAGCCAGCTGTACAAGGGCCAGATCGAGCAGTACCACCAGCACTACGTCTCGGCCAACGAGATTCTCGGTTACCAGAGCGACGAATTCTCCTATTACCGCACCACCGGCGATGGCAAGAAGGTCAAGACCCGAGTCGACGACGGTATCCATTTCACCACCACTGGGCAGAAGCTGATCGCTGAGCGTGTGATCTCGCTGATCAACTTTCCCAGCCAACAATTGACGGAGCACTGACTATGGGGCGACTGCAAGGCATTGCGCTGTTGCTGGGCATCACCTTGCTGAGCAGTTGCAGCCCGACCACCGAGGTCCAGGCCACTCCCGCTTCGGCGCTGGCCAAGTCCGGGATGACGGCGAAAAAAGTCCTGACCACCGGGACCGACCCGAACCTGGCGCTGCTGGCACGCAAATTCAGCACTTCCAACCGCACCCCCATCACCATTGTGCAACTGGGCGACTCCCACACCGCCGCCGACCTGTTCAGCGGTGAGGTGCGGCGCCTGCTGCAGGCGCAATACGGCGATGGCGGCATCGGTTTCGTGGCAGCCACGCCGGTGCCCGGCACCCGCTATGAGCGGGTGATTCTCGGTGCCGCCAAGCGCCAGTGGTCCCTGGTATCGGCACGCAACCAGCAGAGCAACCAGTTTCCCCTGGGCGGCTACCTGTCGCTGCCCCTGACCCCAGGCGCGCGGGTGCATATCGCCGAACGCCAGCCGAGCAACCAGCAGTACCGGATTTCCGCGCTGTACCAGGCGTCCAGCAACAGCACCCTGACCGCCCGGGACAACCTCAACAAAAGCAGCCGCATGCTGGCCGCTACGGGGGGGCAATGGCGCTTCAGCCCGCCGTTCAACAACCTGACCCTGCCCCTGGACCTGAACGTGGCCAATAACCAGGGCCTGGCCCTGGGCGGCTGGAACATCCTCGGGCAGAAGAGCGCCGGGGTGATCTATTCCGCCCTGGGGATCAACGGTGCACGCCTGGACGTGCTGGACAAGTGGCAGCCCGGCTGGCTGGAAGCCCTCAAGGCCCTGCGCCCGGACATGGTGGTGCTGGCCTACGGCACCAACGAAGCCTTCGACGACGACCTGGATCTGCAGTTGTACCGCAGCCAGTTGCAGGAGAAGGTCGCGCTGTTGCGCAAGAACCTGCCCAAGACCGTGATTTTGCTGGTGGGGCCGCCGGATTCCATCAAGCGTCGCAATGCTGGCAGTTGCGCGGCCTCCCAGCCCCAGCCGTTGCGGCAGATCATCCAGATCCAGAAGGATGTGGCGAAGAACAGTCGCACCCTGTTCTGGGACTGGCAGGCGTTCATGGGAGGGGACTGCTCCATCAGCAAATGGCAGGGCAGCGACCTGGCCCGCAACGACCTGATCCACCTGACCGCCGATGGTTATCGCAAGAGCGCCGATGGCTTGTATCGCTTCCTGCGCGGGCAGTTGGGCGAACGCATGCCTTGAGCTCCCGGCACCGCTTCAGCGGCGGCGCCACCACCTTGAATGCTGCTGTAGGAGCTGGCTTGCCAGCGAAGGCGCGGTCGAGGGTGATGCAAGGTTCAACGCTGCCTTCGTCGGCAAGCCGGCTTCTACGGGGCCAGGCTGCCAGCGCAAGCGCCGGCAAGGTCAAAAAAAATGCCCCGCACTTGGCGGGGCATTTTCATTGGCGGGCTACGATCACAGGCCGTCGAGCATGGCCTTGTTGCGCACCGCACCCTTGTCGGCGCTGGTGGCCAGCAGGGCGTAGGCCTTCAGCGCGGTGGTCACCTTGCGCGGGCGTGCTTCCACCGGTTTCCAGCCTTTCTTGTCCTGCTCGACACGGCGGGCCGCCAGTTCCTCGTCGCTGACCAACAGGTTGATCGAGCGGTTGGGAATGTCGATCAGTACCTTGTCGCCGTCCTGCACCAGGCCGATGGCGCCGCCGGCTGCCGCCTCTGGCGAGGCGTGGCCGATGGACAGGCCCGAGGTGCCGCCGGAGAAGCGGCCGTCGGTGAGCAGGGCGCAGGCTTTGCCCAGGCCCTTGGACTTCAGGTAGGAGGTCGGATAGAGCATTTCCTGCATGCCCGGGCCGCCTTTCGGGCCTTCGTAACGGATGATCACGATGTCGCCTTCCTTCACCTCGTCGGCGAGGATGCCGCGCACCGCGCTGTCCTGGCTCTCGAAGATCTTGGCGTTGCCTTCGAAGACATGGATCGACTCGTCGACACCGGCGGTCTTCACCACGCAGCCGTCCAGGGCGATGTTGCCGTAGAGCACGGCCAGGCCGCCTTCTTTCGAGTAGGCATGCTCGACACTGCGGATGCAGCCGTTTTCACGATCATCGTCGAGGCTGTCCCAACGGGTCGACTGGCTGAACGCCGTCTGGGTCGGGATGCCCGCCGGGCCGGCCTTGAAGAAGTGATGCACGGCTTCGTCGCTGGTCTGGGTGATGTCCCACTGGGCGATGCCTTCGGCCATGGTCTTGCTGTGCACGGTGGGCAGGTCGGTGTGCAGCAGGCCGCCACGGGCCAGTTCGCCGAGGATGCTGAAGATGCCGCCGGCGCGGTGCACGTCTTCCATGTGGTACTTCTGGATGTTCGGCGCCACTTTGCACAGCTGCGGCACGTGGCGCGACAGGCGATCGATGTCCCGCAGGTCGAAGTCGATCTCGGCTTCCTGGGCGGCGGCCAGCAGGTGCAGGATGGTGTTGGTGGAACCGCCCATGGCGATGTCCAGGGTCATGGCGTTCTCGAACGCCTTGAAGTTGGCGATGTTGCGCGGCAGGACCGACTCGTCGTTGTCGCCGTAGTAGCGCTGGCACAGCTCGACGATGGTGCGCCCGGCCCGCAGGAACAGCTCTTCGCGATCGCTGTGGGTGGCCAGGGTCGAACCGTTGCCCGGCAGGGCGAGCCCCAGGGCTTCGGTCAGGCAGTTCATGGAGTTGGCGGTGAACATGCCGGAGCACGAACCGCAGGTCGGGCAGGCGCTGCGCTCGTACTCGGCAACCTTCTCGTCAGAAGCGCTGGAGTCGGCGGCGATGACCATGGCGTCCACCAGGTCCAGGCCGTGGCTGGCGAGCTTGGTCTTGCCGGCTTCCATCGGGCCGCCGGAAACGAAGATCACCGGAATGTTCAGACGCAGGGCGGCCATCAGCATGCCGGGGGTGATCTTGTCGCAGTTGGAAATGCACACGATGGCGTCGGCACAGTGGGCGTTGACCATGTATTCCACGGAGTCGGCGATGATCTCGCGGCTCGGCAGGGAATACAGCATGCCGTCATGGCCCATGGCGATGCCGTCGTCCACGGCGATGGTGTTGAATTCCTTGGCCACGCCACCGGCGCGTTCGATCTCGCGAGCCACCAGTTGGCCCAGGTCCTTCAGGTGCACGTGCCCCGGGACGAACTGGGTGAAGGAGTTGGCAATGGCGATGATCGGCTTCTTGAAGTCGTCATCTTTCATCCCCGTGGCGCGCCACAGGGCGCGGGCGCCGGCCATGTTGCGGCCATGGGTGGATGTTTTCGAGCGGTAATCAGGCATGGAGCACTCCGGGCGGCTAATCAGGTAACAAATGGGGAGTGAGCTTCTATTGACCTCGGGAACACTCAGAAATGGCCGTGTGTCCGAAAGCTGCCGATGACGCCGCGGGATCGCCGCGCGCCTCAGCCTGAGCTCATAAACCCGCCGGGGGATGACTGGCGATGAATTCGCCGATTCTACACCGCTGGCGTCAGGAAGGAATGCCGAGGCCGCTCTCTGGCATTGATTGCCTGGATATCACCGGACGCTGCCATCCTGGTTTAGACTCGCCGCCCTTCGATTACCTTCCAATGGAGCTGGAATGTCCGCGACTCTGCAATCCTTCAAGTTCTGCCTGGGCGTCGGCCTGCTGCAGGGGCTGCTGCTGATGTGGCTGTTGTTGTACAGCGATTGGTCCGGCCTGGGCATTGTCGCAACGGGCGCTGCGCTACTGGTGGGCGGCGGGGGGTTGCAAATGCTGGCCGGGCAGCAGCGCCAGTGGCGCACCTGGGGGCTCATGTTGCTGCTGGGCCTGGGGGCGGCGGGGCTGGTACGGCTGTATGACGAGCTACCCTCCAGCCCACGGATGGAGTACTGCGTGGCGGCCGGGCTGCTGGTCGCCGTGGCCGTGGTGAGCCGGGTGCAAGGGCGGGCACGATTGGGCCGGCGCCTGCTGGGCAATGTCCTCTGGCTGGTGCTGGCCTTGCCATGGCCCTGGCTGGTGCTGAAGCTGTTCGAGCTGTGGCTTGCTTACCGTCATCTCGACCCTTTCAAGAGCGGGTGGATGTCCCTGCTGTTCTTTGCCGGCCCGACCCTGGCCTTCTCCCTTGGCCTGTGCCTGACTGGCCGCGGGCTGGCCCGTTTCAGCGAGGGAGCTGCCACAAGCGCCTGATGGCCACCAGGACCCGGGCCAATCCGGGCTTCAGGCCAGGCGCAGGTTCCGGGCGCGGCGGCTGATGCGCTGGTTGACCAGCAGGCCGACGCTGCTCAGGGCGATGAAACTCAGGGCCAGGGTGGTCTGCAGGTCGCTGGCGCTGAGGTTGATCACGGCGCTGATCAGCCCGCCCATGACGAAAATCAGCGTGTTGCCGGCCGAGGCCGAGGCGCCGGCATTGTCCGGGAACAGTTCCATGGCCCTGGACGTGGCGGCGGGCCGGGTGATGGTGGTGCCGGCGGTGCAGATGATCATCGGCACCAGCACCGTGCTGATGGACAGGCCGAACTGGCTGGCCAACAGCAGCATGACCAGCCCGGCGAGGAAGATCAGGCACAACCCGGTAATGATCTGGGTGCCGGGCTCCAGGTATTTGTTGAGCACCCCGGCTACCACTCCGCCAATCACGTAGGCCGCGCCGTAGAGCAGCAGGGTCAGGGAAAACTCGTAGCTGCTGAGCTGCAGTTGCTCCAGGAAGATCAGCGGCGACACCACGATGAACGAGAAGTGGCAAGCGAAGACGATGGCCGAGATCAGCCAGTAGGCGACGAAACTGAAGTTGCTGCAGACCCGTCGGTAGGCCTGGAGGATGCCGGTGCGCGGGCCGCTCCTGACGATCGGCGGGTTTTCCAGGGTGGCCAGCGCCTTGAGAAACACCAGGACGGCAATCGCGCTGAACACATAGAAGCTGCCTGGCCAGCCCATCAGGCTTTGCAGCAGGGTCCCGGCCAGGGGCGAGAGGGAAATGCACAGGCCGCTGGCGGTGACCATGAGGATCCGCAGGCGGTCGCGCTCCTGGCCGACGAACAGGTCCTGGACCAGCGCCTGGGACAGCACGAAGCAGCCACAGCCCAGTGCCTGGACCACGCGAAACACCAGAAACCAGTTGTAGTCCCTGGCCCAGACGCAGCCCAGAGCGCCGCCGACCGATACGGCCATGCCGGCCAGCAGCAGGGTCTTGCGGCCCAGGGCATCCGACAGCGGGCCGATCAGCAATTGGGAGATCGAGATGCCGATGGCGAACAGGCTGACGGACAGGGCGATGTCGGCGGCGCTGGTAGCAAAGTGTTGGGACAGTGCAGGAAAAGAAGGCAAGAGCACGTCGATCGGGAACACCCCGAGCATGACCATGGCCATGAGCAAGACAATGGCGCCGACCTTCCTGGTCGTGGAGGCAGAGTCATCCCTGATTTCAGGCATCGATCAGTCCTGTCTGGGTGAAGAGTCGGCGGTTGTCGTCGTGCTCGAAGAAACCTGCGCGCTTCATGGCTTGCAGGGTGGCGCCGGCGATCGAGCGGGCGCGCAGCACTTCTGCACTCGGCTGAATCAGGCTGTGGATGGCGGCATGTGCCGCGGCGAGGGGAATGCCGGCCTCGTTCAGGCTTGCGCTCAGCCACTCCTGGTCCACGGCAGCGAAGATGAAAATGATATCGATCAGTTGGCTGGCGGAAAAAACCTGCTGCTGCGGCGACAGTCGTGCCCAGACATAGTCGAACACTTCGCTGAAATAACGACTGTGCCGGGCCTCGTCTTCCAGGTGCTCCCTGAACATCTGGTAGACCGTGGACACCAGCCCGTCACCGGTGATGCTCAGCAACTCCTTGGCAATGATGGTTTCGGAGACGAAACCCAGCAGGAACCAGACCAGGGACCGTTGAGAATCGGCGCAGCGGGCCAGCAGGTCGTGCATCAGGCGGATGCGCCTGGGCAGTGGCTGCCAGGCTGGCATGGCGTAACCATTCGCCACCTGCTCCGCCAGCTTGAAGGAGAACAGGGCGTGATAGCCCTCGTCGGTATACAACTGCAGGGCCGCGATTTTCATCGTCTCCGGCAGCTCGATCGCCAGTTCCCCGTGGATCAGGGTTTCCACCGAACGGTTGACGATCTTGTGCTCCAGGATCGTCGTGTAATGCAGGAAGTACACCAGGTGGTTGGCCGCCAGGCGCTGCTGTACCGTCCTCCCGGCGTGCTGGACGGCCGGGTCGGCGAAGTAGGGGATGAAGGCCGGCGGAAACCAGTCACGGGTCTGCAGTTCCTGTTCGAGCTCGCTGTGGGGCGGTAGCTGGTAGCTGCTCTTGCGCGAGCGCACCGCGGAGCGGTTGTCCCAGTCGCCGAGGGAGTAGGGACGCCGGCCTGCCGGGGCCTCTTTGGACGATGCAGCGGGGTGCATTACTGTTCGCGCTCCCGCTGTTCGATCAGGGCCTTGAGTTCCTTGCATTGCACCTGGCCATCACCTTGGCCGCAGCCGACAAAGAACAGCGGCTGCTCCGCGGCGTCCTGCAGCCCCAGCAATTGCTCCACGCGCTCGTCGCTCAGGGCTCCCGTCAGCCAGGTGTCCAGGCCCAGGGCAGTGGCCGCGAGCTGGAAGGTTTGCGAGATATGCCCGGCCTCGACATAGGCCATGCGGTAGGCCCGGGAGTGTTCGTATTTCCACCACAGCTTGTCGAAGCGGCAGGTCAGGAACAGGCCCAGGGGCAGTTCGTTGACGAAGTGCTGGCCAGCCAGCAGCAGGCCCAGGGGCTCTTCGGGAAGCGGGTGCACGGGCCGCAAGGCGTGCAGCTCCGGGTGGTAGTAATAGAGGCCCGGCTCCAGGCCGCTGACCCTGGCGGCATAGACATAGCCCTCGCAGGCGTTCAGGCCACCGCCGGAAGGGCTGCTGCGCCTTGGCCGCAGGGCTTTGGGGACGGTCTCGTCCGTGTCGGCTTCCCGTTCCTTGAGGTAGCCCAGGGACAGGTAGAGCAGGGTGCTGAGCTCTTCCAGGGCCACGGCCTGCTGGGAAAAGGAGCGTGAAGTCTTGCGCTGCAGCAGCACCTGGTTCAGGGAGCTGGCGGTTTCCAGTACCGGCGCGGGCAGGCGGATCAGACCATTGTGGGAGGTTTCGGCAAAGCGGGCTGAGGGGGCCGGGGTGTCCAGTACCTGATCGCAATGCTCGAGGTATTGGGCGGACCACTCATGAATATCCTGGGGCACTTGCTCGAAGGGCAGGTTCTTGGTGCCGATGTGGAAGATCCGCGACAGTTCATCCCAGCCCCATTCAAGTGGCTCGAAAGTCTCGTTGGACAGGAGCCCGGCGGCGGCGAATGCACTATCTATTTCATTCTTGTCGTCATACTGCGAAGGGTCTTCGACAAGTTGTATGAGGCGTGTGGAATAGATCGAGTCCAGTTCGAACTGAGTGTGATCTTTATAGTTCCAGATAACAGTGAAGGGCGGGCGGGCAAGTATGAAAAAGTTCGGGTTTATTTGCATGTTCTTTTAAAACTCTGAACTTGACCAAAGATGAAGCTGGGTAGCCGGCACTCCCCAGTTCATCAATTACTTAGCGGGATTTAGCCGCTGCGAGGCAAGCCAGGTTGGCGATCTTTTTCGATTCGAGGGAGATAGCTTTCATTGTTATTGCTCCTAAACGATTTGAATGAATGTCGCTTCCTAAGCGACTTCCGAAGAGTAGACAGCAATAGAGAGGAATCAAGTAGTTATTAGGTAAGTGATTGCCTAGAGCACTGTAGGATATTGGCTAGTTACTTTGATGGATCATAGATATATGGGCGCGGGTTTCCCTGGGATATCCAATGGCCCGGGCGGCGAGAGGCGAGAGGGGAGCGAGGCGCTCGAGCGGTTGCCCAGGGATGCTGTGGCGTCCCTGGGCAGGCAGTGGCTCAGCTGTTGGGCAGCAGGCGGCAGGTGATGCTCTTGATGTAGCGGGTTTCCGGGATGGCCGGGTGTACCGGGTGGTCCGGGCCCTGGCCGCCGCGCTCCAGCAGCTGGATGTTGCGGTCCAGGTGGCGGGCGCTGGTCAGGAGGATGTTCTGCAGGTCGTCCTCGGGCAGGTGCATCGAGCACGAAGCGCTGACCAGGATGCCGTCCTTGTTGAGCAGGCGCATGGCTTGCTCGTTCAGGCGGCGGTAGGCGCCTTCGCCGTTCTTCAGGTCTTTCTTGCGCTTGATGAAGGCGGGCGGGTCGGCAACGATCACGTCGAAGCGCTCTTCGCTGGCCTTGAGTTCCTTCAGGGCTTCGAAGACGTCGCCTTCGATGCAGGTCATTTTCTCGGCAAAGCCGTTCAGCGCGGCGTTGCGCTCCACGCCGTCGAGGGCGAAGGCCGAGGCGTCGACGCAGAACACTTCGCTGGCGCCGAAAGCCGCGGCCTGCACGCCCCAGCCGCCGATGTAGCTGTACAGGTCCAGCACGCGCTTGCCCTTGGCATAAGGCGCCAGGCGGGCACGGTTCATGCGGTGGTCGTAGAACCAGCCGGTTTTCTGGCCCTGGATCACCGGGGCTTCGAACTTCACGCCGTTCTCTTCCAGGGCGACCCACTCCGGCACCAGGCCGAACACGGTTTCGACGTAGCGGCCCAGGCCTTCGGCGTCACGGGCGGCGGAGTCGTTCTTGAACAGGATGCCGCTGGGCTTGAGCACCTGGGTCAGGGCGGCAATGATGTCGTCCTTGTGGGTTTCCATGGTCGCGGAGGCGATCTGTACCACCAGGATGTCGCCGAAACGATCGACCACCAGGCCCGGCAGCAGGTCGGAGTCGCCGTACACCAGGCGGTAGAACGGTTTGTCGAACAGGCGCTCGCGCAGGGACAGGGCCACGTTCAGGCGGTGCACCAGCAGCGACTTGTCCAGGGCCAGCTTGGCATCGCGCGACAGCAGGCGGGCGCAGATCAGGTTGTTCGGGCTCATGGCGACCACGCCCAGGGGCTTGCCGCCGGCGGCTTCCAGCACTGCCTGGTCGCCTGCCTTGAAGCCGTGCAGAGGGGTGGCGGCTACATCGATTTCGTTGCTGTAGACCCACAGGTGGCCGGCGCGCAGGCGGCGATCGGCGTTGGCTTTGAGGCGCAGGCTTGGCAGGGACATGACGTCGCTCCGGAAAAAAGGGCGCGATTATACCCCGTCGCGGGGCGCAAGCGATGGCCAATGGACCTGCGGCGGGAGCCCTTTGCCGCAACCATTGGGTAAAGTTCCTGTCCGGTCGCCCAACATTCCCGTGTTAGAGGTTAGAATCCCCGGCTCACCCAGAGCGTGTACTTATGTCCCAAGAGCTATCAGCCGAACAGATTCAACAGGCCCTGCAAGGCATCAGCGTGCCGCCCCAACCGCAAATCATGGTGGATTTGCAGATGGAGCAGTACATGCCCGATCCCGATCTGGAGGTGATCGCCAAGCTGATCTCCCAGGACCCGGGCCTGTCCGGCGCGTTGCTGAAGATCGTCAATTCACCGTATTACGGGCTGAGCAACAAGATTGCTTCGATCCAGCGGGCGGTGAATCTCCTGGGCAGCCGTTCGATCATCAACCTGATCAATGCGCAGTCGATCAAGGGCGAGATGAGCGATGAAACCATCGTCACCCTCAACCGCTTCTGGGACACCGCCCAGGACGTGGCCATGACCTGCCTGACCCTGGCCAAGCGCACCGGCTCCCAGGCCGTGGACGAGGCCTATGCCCTGGGCCTGTTCCATGACTGCGGCGTGCCGCTGATGCTCAAGCGCTTCCCCGACTACATGACTGTGCTGGAAGAGGCCTACGGCAGCGCCGGCCCGGAGCAGCGGGTGGTGGACACGGAAAACCGTGCCTTCAATACCAACCACGCGGTGGTCGGCTACTACACGGCCAAGTCCTGGCGCCTGCCGGAGCACGTGACCAACGCCATTGCCAACCACCACAACGCCCTGGCGATCTTCAGCGACGAATCCTCGCGCAACAGCCAACTGAAGAACCTGCTGGCGATCCTCAAGATGGCCGAGCACATCTGCGCGTCCTACCGGGTGCTGGGCAACCAGGTGGAAGACCACGAGTGGAACAGCATCGGCCACCTGATTCTCGATTACGTCGGCCTGTCGGACTACGACTTCGAGAACCTCAAGGAAACCGTGCGCGAGCTGGGCGCGCACTGATCGTTCATTTCGCGATGAGTACCAGGGGCGCATATGCCTGAATTACCGGAAGTCGAAACCACCCGGCGCGGAATCGCGCCGCATCTGGAAGGCCAGAAAGTCAGCCGGGTCATCGTCCGTGACCGGCGCTTGCGCTGGCCGATCCCCGAAGATCTGGACGTGCGCCTGTCCGGGCAGCGCATTGTGCTGGTGGAGCGGCGGGCCAAATACCTTTTGATCAATGCCGAAGTCGGCACCCTGATCAGCCACCTGGGAATGTCCGGCAACCTGCGTCTGGTGGAGGTCGGGCTGCCGGCGGCCAAGCACGAACATGTGGATATCGAGCTGGAGTCCGGCCTGGCCCTGCGCTACACCGATCCGCGGCGCTTTGGCGCCATGCTCTGGAGCCACGACCCGCTGAATCACGAATTGCTGGTGCGCCTGGGGCCCGAGCCGCTGACCGACCTGTTCGACGGCGAGCGCCTGTATCAGCTGTCCCGCGGACGTTCCATGGCGGTCAAGCCGTTCATCATGGACAACGCGGTGGTGGTGGGGGTGGGCAATATCTATGCGACCGAGGCGCTGTTCGCCGCGGGCATCGACCCGCGCCGCGAAGCCAAGGGGATTTCCCGGGCGCGCTACCTGAAGCTGGCGATCGAGATCAAACGCATCCTGGCGGCCGCTATCGAGCGCGGCGGCACCACCTTGCGCGACTTTATCGGTGGTGACGGCCAGCCGGGCTACTTCCAGCAGGAACTGTTCGTCTACGGGCGTGGCGGGGAGAACTGCAAGGTCTGCGGCACCGGGCTGCGGGAAATCAAGCTGGGCCAGCGGGCCAGTGTCTATTGCCCGCGTTGCCAGAGCTGAGAAGCTTCGCCGGCAAGCCGGCTCCTACAGGTGTTTGTGGGAGCCGAAAGGGCGCCATATCACTCAAGCCTTGCCGGTGATCTTCCGGTACTTGGCCATCAACTCTTCTTCGGTTTCCGGGCGGGCTTCGTCCAGCGGAATGCAATCCACCGGGCACACCTGCTGGCACTGCGGCTCGTCGTAGTGGCCGACGCACTGGGTGCACAGGTTCGGATCGATGACGTAGATCTCTTCGCCTTGGGAAATCGCCGCGTTAGGGCACTCGGGTTCGCAGACGTCGCAGTTGATGCAATCGTCGGTGATGATCAGGGACATGGGGTACTCCGGCCTGGGCGGCAGGCCCGGGCATGTAAAAACGAATGCGCGCAATTGTGCCGTATTGACGCCCACAGTGCACGCGGGCGCGATGGCTGACGTCAGGCGAGGGCCCCGGTGCGGGGCCGCGCGGCTTATTTCTTGAAGCGCAGGGTCAGCGCGTCGGCGACCGCCGGGTGCACGAACTTGGTGATATCACCGCCCAGGGCAGCGATTTCACGGACCAGGGTCGAGGAAATGAACGAGTAGCGCTCCGACGGAGTGAGAAACAGGCTTTCCACGTCCGGGGCCAACTGGCGGTTCATGTTGGCCAGCTGGAATTCGTATTCGAAGTCCGAAACCGCCCGCAGGCCGCGCAGGAAGACATTGGCGTTCTGCTCCTTGGCAAAATGCGCCAGCAGGGTGGAGAAGCCGACGACTTCAACGTTGGGCAGATGCTTGGTCACCTCGCGCGCCAGTTCCACGCGCTGCTCCAGGGGGAACAGCGGGTTTTTCTTGGGGCTGGCGGCAACGGCGATGATCACATGGTCGAACAGGCGCGAGGCGCGTTCGACCAGATCGCCATGGCCCTTGGTAATAGGGTCGAAGGTACCTGGGTACAACACTCGGTTCATCGCGTCGTCCTGGCGGGAATCCGTTGGGGAGTCGGATGGTATCGCAGCCTTCCCGGTCGGCCAAGTCGCCTTTTAGGGAAGAAAGCACTATAGACGACGAGAATATCCCGCTTTTTCACACTGCTTTCAGGCGCTCCGCCAAGGCGCTGGCCAATTGCGCCGTGAGCCCATAGACCGACAGCTGCGGGTTGGCGCCGATGCTGGTGGGAAACAGCGAGCCGTCGTGGACCGACAGGTTGTGCAGTTGATGGTGGCGCCCGAGGCTGTCGGTGACCGCGGTTTTCGGATCTTCGCCCATGGCGCAACCGCCCATCACGTGGGCACTGCCCAGGCGGGTGCGGTACAGGGCCAGGTCCAGGCCGTCGATCTGCGCCCGCACTTCGTCGAGGCTCTTGGCGAAGCGTGCATCGCTGTGCAGCGGCTTGACCGCCTTGGCGCCGCCAGCGAACTGGATCTCCGCCATGCTGTGGAAGGCCCGGCGCAGTCCGTCCCAGGCGTAGGGTGAAACCTGATAGTCGAGGACCGGGGTGCCGTCACCCCGCAGTTCGACGTTGCCGCCGGTGCTGTCGGGGTGAAAGCCGTCCCGCAGCAGGGCAAGCATGGCGTGGGTGTGGGGCAATTGCTCCATGGACAGCCCGCTCTGCGGCCCGAAGCCGCCCAGCAGGGTGCTGGCCAGGGCCGGCTGCAGGGGCGGCACTTCAAGTTTGTAGGACATCTTGCCGGTGGTGCCGTCCTGCCACTGGAAGTGGTCGGAATAGATCGACTGCGGCGCGCCGTAGAACGGGTTGATCACCTCGTCGAACTGCCCGGCGGAGAAGTTGACCAGGTGCAGGAAGGTGCGTTTGCCCAGCCGCGAATGCGGGTCCGGCGCATCGGAACGCAACAGCAGGGCCGGGCTGTTGATGCCGCCACCGGCCAGCACGTAATGCTTGGCCTTGACCGTGATGGTGCGCCCGGTGGGGGCCACGCAGCGGGCGTCCATGGCCTGGCATTGCAGGCTGGTGACCTTGTCGTCCTTGATCTGCAGGCGCTCCGCCCGGGCCAGGTACAGCAGCTCGCCACCTTTCTCCAGGGTCGCCGGAATGGTGGTCACCAGCATCGACTGCTTGGCGTTGGTCGGGCAGCCCAGGCCGCAGTAGCCCAGGTTCCAGCAGCCGCGCACGTTGCGCGGAATCACGTGCCAGCTGTAGCCCAGGGCTTCGCAGCCCTTGCGGATCACGTCGTTGTTGGCGTTGGGCGGCATGACCCAGGGCGCGACGCCCAGGCGCTGTTCCATTTTCTCGAACCAGGGCGCCATTTCGGCCGAGCTGTGGCCCACCACCCCGTGCTCACGGGCCCAGTGCTCCAGGGTCGGGTCAGGCGTGCGGAAGCTCGACGTCCAGTTGATCAAGGTAGTGCCGCCCACGGCGCGGCCCTGGAGGATGGTGATGGCGCCATCCTTGCTCATGCGCCCGATGCCCTCCTGATAGAGGCTGGTGTAGGCCTGGTCTTCGAGCATCTTGAAGTCGTCGCTGGTCTTGAGCGGGCCTTCTTCGATCAGCAGCACCTTGTAGCCGGCGGCGCTGAGGATCTCGGCAGTGGTGCCGCCCCCGGCGCCGCTGCCGATGATGGCGACATCGGCTTCCAGGGTCAGGTCCTGCTCCAACTGCGAGCCGTTGTAGGTTTTCCAGCCACGATTCAGGCCTTCGCGGAACAGATCAGGTACAGGCATATCGGGTGCTCTCTTATTATTGATGGCTCGGCGCGCATCCACTGTAGCCGCTGCTGAGCCTGCGAAGCTGCGAAAAGGCCCCAGGGCCTTGCTTGACGATCTGCAGCCGAACCCCCAGTGCCCCGCGAGCGTCCCGCTCGTTCGCAGCCTGTGGCAGCGGCTACAAAGGCCGGTCAGACCTTCGGTGGCCCGGGATAACCGCAATGGGCCCAGGACTCGGGCCGGGTGTACCAAGCCATCATCACCAATTGCAGCAACGAGGCATGGCCCATGCGCAGCAAGGCCAGGAAGCTGTTTTCCCAGCGTCTGAGGAAATTGCGGATGTCATCCGCGCTGGCGTTTTCCCAACTGCCCCAGATCCCCGTCAGCGGACCGCGGGTGACCGCCATGCCCAGTACATCGAACAGCTGCTGGGTGAGCTTGAACATCTCGGTCGACAGGTGATTGAGGGCGTTGTCCAGGTTGGCCAGGGTGCCTTCGATGGCGGCGGGCATCTTGTCCGCCGGTACGGCGCCTTCGAGCATCACCGGGATCAGCGCCCGCAGGAACGGCAGGTCATTGCTGCGCAGCATGGTGAAACCGCTGGCGGGCGTGCTGGCGGAGCAACCGCTGAGGCTGGCGCCGAGCCCGGCAGTGGCCAGGAAAGCGCTGGCGCAGAGGCCGATTTTCAGCAGGCCGCGCCGTGACAGCGCGGGTGTTTCAGACAGGCTAGGGGTCATTGTTGTTATTACCCGGCGTTGTACTGGTTAACGAATGAACAGCTTCTGGATGAGCTTCTGGATCGATTTGCCATACGGCGGGTAGATCAGGCGGGCGGCGTTGAACCGCTGCTTGATGAACACCCCCTTGGCCTTGCTGAAGGTCAGGAAGCCTTCATGCCCGTGGTAGTGGCCCATGCCGGAAGGGCCGATGCCGCCGAACGGCAGGTCGTCCTGGGCCACATGCAGCAGGGTGTCGTTGAGGCACACGCCGCCGGAGTGGGTTTCGTTGAGCACCCGTTGCTGCTCGGCCTTGTCGTAGCCGAAGTAGTACAGCGCCAGCGGGCGCGGACGCTGGGTGATATAGGCGAAGGCCTGGTCCAGGGTCCGGTAGGGCACGATGGGCAGGATCGGGCCGAAGATCTCGTCCTGCATCACGGTCATGTCATCGCTGACATTGAGCAGCAGGCTGTGGCACAGGCGTCGTTCCTGGCTCTGCTCGAACAGTGGCACCAGCTGCGCGCCCTTGCTGGTGGCGTCGCTCAGGTAACCGTTGAGCCGCGCCAGCTGGCGCTGGTTGATGATGGCGGTGTAGTCGGGGTTGTCCGCCAGGGTCGGGAAGAAACCGCGTACCACCTGGCGATAGGCTTCGACAAAGGCGCCGACGCGCTCTTCCGGCACCAGTACGTAGTCCGGGGCGACGCAGGTCTGCCCGGCGTTGAGGGTCTTGCCGAAGGCGATGCGTTCGGCCGCGTCCTTGAGGGGCACGGTGCTGGAGACGATGGCCGGGGATTTGCCGCCCAGTTCCAGGGTCACTGGGGTCAGGTTTTCCGCGGCGGCGCGCATCACGTGCTTGCCGATGCTGGTGGCGCCGGTGAACAGCAGGTGGTCGAAGCGCAGCTTGGAAAACGCCATGCCCACCTCGGCCTCGCCCAGCACCACGCACACCAGGTCCTCGGGGAAGACCCGGGCCAGCAGTTGCTTGAGCAGTTGCCCGGTGGCGGGTGTGGACTCACTGAGCTTGAGCATCACTCGGTTGCCGGCGGCCAGCGCCCCCACCAGCGGGCCCATGCACAGGTACAGCGGGTAGTTCCACGGCACTATGATCCCGACCACCCCCAGGGGCTGGTAGACCACCTTGGCCGAGGCCGGCTGGAAGGCCAGGCCCACGGCGCGGCGGGACGGCTTCATCCATTTCTTCAGGTGTTTGCTGGCGTAGTGGATGCCGTGCAGGCTGGGCATCAGCTCGGCCAGCAGGGTTTCGTCGGCGCTGCGGTTGCTGAAGTCCTGGCTGATGGCATCGATCAGGGCCTGGCGCTCGTTGTTAAGCAGCTCCCGCAGTGCCTTCAGCCATTGCTGGCGTTGCGCTGCGGGGGGCATCGGGTTGGCGGCAAAGGCCCGGCGCTGGGCTTCGAACAGCTCAAGCAGCTCGTCCTGTTGCTGAAGGGAATCCTGCAGGTAAGCGATTTCGGCAGACATGGACGGGCTCCGTCTTTGTAAGGTGGCTAGTTTTTTAGAGCTTATGCTCTAAAATGTCAATTGCCCTCCTGCGCCGGTGGCGATTTATCCCCGGGGGGATAGAACGTAAGATGCACGCCAGCCTTCTGATTAAAGCCCACGCCCATGGCCCCACGCATAAAAACCCGCGAACGCATCGTCCAGTTCAGCCTCGAACTCTTCAACCAGCAGGGCGAGCGTAACGTCAGCACCAACCATATTGCGGCGCACATGGAGATTTCCCCGGGCAACCTGTACTACCACTTCCCCAACAAGCAGGCGATCATCGCCGTGCTGTTTGCCGAGTACGAAAGCCTGGTGGACAGCTTCCTTCGACCGCCCCCCGGGCGCGCGGTCACCGTGCAAGACAAGCGCTACTACCTGCAGGCTCTGCTGGCGGCCATGTGGCGCTATCGCTTCCTGCACCGCGACCTGGAGCACCTGCTGGACAGCGACCCCGAGCTGGCTGCGCGCTACCGACGTTTTTCCCAGCGCTGCCTGATCCAGGGCATGGCCATCTACGGGCGTTTCGTCGACGCCGGGATCGTCGCCATGGACAAGGTGCAGATCGAATCCCTGACCCTCAATGCCTGGATCATCCTCACCTCCTGGGTGCGTTTTCTGTGCACGACCCGGGAAAACTCCACGCACCTGAGCGAAGAAGCCATCAAGCGCGGGGTGTACCAGGTGCTGGTGCTGGAGGCCGGTTTCGTCACCGACCAGGCCCGGGAAGCGGTCAACGGCCTGTTCGAAGAGTTTTATGTGCCCTTGGCCCAAGCCCTGGAAGAAGTGCAGTAGGATCAACCTCCAACTTATTCACAGGAGCCCGCCATGCCCCTCGCGCAGTTGATCAGCCCGCTTGCCCTGGACCAGAAGAAACAGCAGCCCGGCCTGGTGATTCTGGATTGTCGCTTTGCTCTGGAAGACCCGGATTACGGCCAGCGCAGTTACGCCGACGGGCATATCGCCGGGGCGCATTTCGCGGACCTGAACCGGGATCTGAGCGCGCCGGTGATCAAGGGCGTGACCGGTCGGCATCCGTTGCCGGAGCCCGCGCAGTTGGTGGCGCGCCTGCAGGCCTGGGGCATCGATAACGACAGCGAGATCGTGCTCTATGACGATGGTCCCGGTGCCTACGCCGCTCGTGCCTGGTGGTTGCTGGCCTGGCTGGGCAAGCGTGATGGCGTTTTCATTCTCGATGGTGGCCTGAAAGCCTGGCACGCCGCTGGCCTGCCGCTGAGCCTGGATGCCCCGGAAAACGCGCCGGGGCAGTTCGTCGGGCACCCTGATCACAGCCTGCTGCTGGATGCCGAGCACCTGGGCAAGCGCCTGGGCCAGGCGGACCTGACCCTGCTGGATGCCCGTGGCTTGCCGCGCTTTCGTGGCGAAGTGGAACCCATCGACCCGGTGGCCGGGCATATTCCCGGGGCGCAATGCGCGGCGTTCACCGACAACCTGGGGGAGGATGGGCGCTTTCTACCGGCCGATCAGCTCAAGCAGCGTTTCGCGCAGAAACTGGCCGGGCGTGACCCGCAGCAACTGGTGGCCTATTGCGGTTCTGGCGTCACCGCCTGCCACAACCTGTTTGCCCTGAGCCTGGCCGGCTACCCCCTGGGGCGGCTGTATGCCGGTTCGTGGAGCGAGTGGATCACTGATGCGCAGCGGCCTGTCGCCACCGGTGACTGACGGCCTTTACCCGTAGCCCCTTCGCTGGCAAGCCAGCTCCTACGGCCCGCAGGCCCCCGCGAACCTGTAGGAGCGAGCTTGCTCGCGAAAGCCGCACCGCCCTACTGCAGAACGGCACTGCGATAAGCCGCCGGCGCTACCCCATACACCTGCTTGAACTGCCGACTGAGGTGACTCTGGTCGGCAAACCCCAGTTGTGTCGCCACTTCCAGGGGCAGGCAGCCATCACGCAGCAAGGCCCGGGCCTTGGCGATGCGCTGTTGCATCAACCAGGTGTGGGGCGGAATCCCCGTAGCCCGGCGAAACACCCGGGCGAAATGGAACGGTGACAGGTTCACCGCTGCTGCCAGTTCCTCCAGTGAAGGCGGCGCCGCCAACTGCGAGCGCAGCAACTCCTTGGCCTGGACGATGGCCCGGTGTTCCTGCCCCGGTTCACCTGGTGCCCGCACTCCGGCGTGCCGTTGCAACAGCAACAGCAGCATTTCTCGCCATTGGGTCTGTTGTTGCAGGGCCGTGGCCGGGCTTTCCAGCAGGTGGTGCAGCCGGGCAAAACCCTGTACCAGGTCCGGATCGCGGTACAAGGTGGCGCCGAAGGCCGGCAGGCTGCCGCTGGGCAGTTCCAGTTCATCCAGCAGGCCGAATATCTGCTGGTTCTCCGGGTAGAAGGCGCGGTACAGCCAGCCGTCTTCCACGCCCTTGGCCCCGGTGTGCAGCTCGTCCGGGTTGATCAGCACCAGGGTGCCGCTGCCCGCCAAATGCTCGGCTCCGCGATAGCGGTAGCGCTGGGCACCGGCCATGATCATGCCGATCACATAGCCCTCATGCACATGGGGCACGAAACGCTGCTCGATGTAACGCGCGGCCAGCAACTCGACCCCGGCCAGGGGCGCACTCTGCCAGAAGCGGATCGATTCCCGGGCTGGCTTATCCATGGCGATCCAGGCCAGCCAACCACTGCGGGATCCGCCGCTCCAGGTAATAGCCGGGGTGTTTCAGGCTGCCGTCGACAAAACCCACATGGCCACCCTTGGCCTGCAGCTCGAGCTGGGTGCTGGCGGATAGCTCGCTGGCTTCGGGCAGGCTGTGACGGAATACGAAGGGGTCGTCCGCGGCCTGGATGATCAGGGTCGGGGTGCGGATTTGCCCCAGGAAATAGCGGCTGGAGGCACGGCGGTAATAGTCCTGGGCATCGGCAAAGCCGTGCAGCGGCGCGGTG
>NZ_VYKE01000189.1:0-8302 GCF_032424515.1 Pseudomonas sp. JV245A | reverse complement strand
TGCGGTCTGCGCCGTCACCACATCCAGATAACTCACTGCTCCGGCCTGATAGCTGTTCATCGCCAAGGTCTGCGTGTGCTCGGCAGCATTCACCGCCGCCTGTTGGTCCAGCGCTTCCTGGCGCAAATCCCGCAGTTGCCCCAGGTTATCCTCCACCTCGCGCACCGCCCGCAGCACTTGCCCACGGTAATGGGCGGCGGCTTCTTCGAACTCGGCGTGGGCCTGGCGCTCATTGGCGCTCAGCCGCCCGCCGTCAAAAATCGGCAGGTTCACCAACGGCCCCAGGGCCCAATAGCGATTGCCCGCCGCCAGCAGGTTGCCCACGCCCTGGGTCTGGCCACCGAGCATGCCGGTCAGGCTGAAATCCGGATACCAGGCGGCGCGGGCGATACCGATGCCGGCATTGGCGGCGTACACACGGCGTTCGGCGGCGGCAATGTCCGGCCTTCGTTGCAGCAGGGTGCTGGGCAGTTGCTGGGGAATGCTCGGCAGGCTCAAGAGTTGCGCAGAGGGCGCCAGGTGGAATTGGCTGGCCGGCTCGCCCACCAGTTCGCCGATGGCGTGTTCGGTGAGGTTGCGTTGGGCGCGCACTTCGTCCAGTTCGGCTTCGGCGCTAGCCAGTTGGCTCTGGGCCCGGGTCAGGTCCAGTTCCGAGGCGATCTGCCCCTGGTAGCGGTCGCGGGTCAGTTGCAGGGCCTGGGCGTAATCCTCCAGGGAGTGGCTGAGGATGCGGCTCTGGGCGTCCAGACCATTGAGTTGCACATACAGGCTCGCCAATTGTTTTTGCAGGCTCAGGCGCGCCGCTGCCAAGTCGTCGCCGGAGGCTTGGGCCTGGGCATCTCCGGCAGCCGCTTGATTGCGAATCCGCCCCCAGAGGTCGAGGTCCAAGCCCAGGGCAAAACCGGCGGTGTTGCTGTTGTATACCGAAGGCTGGGTGCTGCCGCGCAGCGGGCGGCTGTCCGACTGACGCTGGCGCAGCGGTTGGGCGCTGGCGCTGATCTGCGGGAACAGCCCGGCATGCAGTTGGCTGGCGTAGGCCTGGGCAGCGTCGTAGTGGGCCAGGGCCGCCGCCAGATCCGGGTTGGCTCGGAGCAGGCGTTGTTGCAGGTCATCCAACTGTGGGTCCTGGTACAGCCGCCACCATTGTTCGGCGAGCACCTGGGGCGCGGCGGCCGGGTGCCAGGGGCCGTCGGCGCTCTGTT
Organism: Pseudomonas sp. JV245A; assembly: GCF_032424515.1. NCBI lineage: Bacteria > Pseudomonadati > Pseudomonadota > Gammaproteobacteria > Pseudomonadales > Pseudomonadaceae > Pseudomonas > Pseudomonas sp. JV245A. The sequence continues at coordinate 7,100 of NZ_VYKE01000189.1, read as the reverse complement.
CGCGATAGTGCGCGGGCAGGTCGATAGGCGGCACTTGGTACTGGGGGGCCAGGGAGCAGCCGTGCAGGGCCAGCAACAGCAGGGCGGCGAGGGGCTTAAGCCTTGGGCGCATGTTCGCCTCCCGCGTCCGCCAGTTGCACCAGATCACCTTCGCGCAGGGCGTCCGGCGGGTTGTCGATGACCTGGTCGGTCGCTTGCAGGCCCTGGTCGATCACCAGCCGTTCCCCCAGGTCCAGGCCGATATGGATGCTGCGCAGGTGCACGTGGCGGGAACCGTCGATCACCGCCACCTGGGTGCCCTGGGCGCGGAAGATCAGGGCGCTGGCGGGGATGCTCACGCCGTGGGTGTCGGCGGGAATCGCCAGGGTCGCCTCGGCATAGTCGCCGGGCATCAGCGCGCCGTCCGGGTTGGCGGCGACGAACTGCGCCAGCAGGGTGCCGGAGCGTGGGTCGATGGCGGTGGAATCGCCCAGCAGTTGCGCGCTGAAGTGCTGGCCAGGGTGCTCGGGCACGGTCAACTGCGCGTGCAGGCCGGGGCGGATCACGCTGGCGTAGTTCTGCGGAATCGGCACGTAGAGCCGCAGTTTGTGGGTGTCCGCCAGGTCGAACAGCTCCGGGTCGCTGTCGTTGTCGGCCTTGATCAACTGGCCGATATCGGTGTGGCGGGCGGTGAGGGTGCCGGCGAACGGCGCACGAATGGTCTTGTAGTCCTCCAGCGCCGAGAGCCGCGCATAGTCGGCGGCGGCCGCCTCGGCATTGGCTTTGGCGGCGGCTGCGTTGGAGGTCTTTTCATCGGCTTCCTGGCGCGATACCGAGTGGCTGGCCAAGAGGTTCTGCCAGCGCTCGGCGGTGGTCTGGGCCAGCCGGGCATTGGCTTGCTGCTGGGTCATCCGCGCCCGGGCCTGGGCCACTTGCTGGTCCAGGTCGGGGCTGTCGATATGGGCCAGTACCTGCCCGGCGGCCACGTGGGTGCCTATGTCCTGGGTCCAGTCCTTGAGGTAGCCGCTGACCCGGGCATGGATCGGCGCCTTGCTCCAGGCTTCCAGGTGCGCCGGCAGGCGCAGGGTGTCGCCCAGCACGTTGTGCTGCGGCTGGAACACCAGCACTTGCGGCACGGCGGCGGTTTCGGTCCAGGCAACGACGGCCCGTTCATGCCGGGTGCGCGCGGCCAGGCCGCTGGCCACCAGCAGGGCAGCCAGGCTCAGGCCGCCGATGCCCAGCAGCATCAGGCGTTTGCGCGAAGGGGTGTGATCAGGCGACATGGGTGTTTTCTCCAGCAACAGCGGATTGGGGACGGCGGCCGTGGACCAGGCTGAAGACCACGGGGACAAAGATCAGGGTGGCCACGGTGGCGAGGATCAGCCCGCCGATCACCGCGCGGCCCAGTGGGGCGTTCTGTTCCTCGGACAGGGCCAGGGGCAGCATGCCGATGATCATCGCCAGGGCGGTCATGCACACCGGGCGAAAGCGCGTGTAGCCGGCTTCCAGCGCGGCCTTGAGGGCATTGCCGTGTTCCGCCAGGCGCTCGCGGCAAAAACTCACCACCAGGATCGAGTTGGCGGTGGCCACCCCCATGCACAGGATGGCCCCGGTCAGCGCCGGCACCGACAGCGAGGTGCCACTCAAGAACAGCATCCACACGATCCCGGCCAGGGCTGCCGGCAGCGCGGTGATGATCACGAACGGATCGACCCAGGACTGGAAGTTGACCACGATCAGCAGGTAGATCAGCACCACCGCTCCCAGCAGGCCCAGGCTCAGGCCGCTGAAGGCTTCGTGCAGGGCGTCGATCTGTCCGTGCAGGCTGACCGTGGCGCCCTTGGGTCGCAGGGCCGCAGCGTCGTCCAGAACCTTTTGCATGTCGTGGGCCACGGCGCCCAGGTCGCGGCCCTGCACGTTGGCGTACAGGTCCAGGGTCGGCTGGATGTTGTAGTGGCTGACCACCGCCGGGCTCTCGACCCGGGAGATGTCCGCCAGGCCGCCGAGGATCTGCGACTGGCCGTTGCTGCCGGTGACCGGCAGCGCCTCCAGGGCCGGAAGGCTGTCCAGGCGGTATTGCGGGGTGGCGGCGACGATGGAATAGGACACGCCGTTCTTCGGGTTGAGCCAGAAGGTCGGCGCCACCTGGGAGCTGCCGGCCAGCGACGCCACCATGCTGTTGGTCACGTCGCGCTCGGTGATGCCCAGGCCATTGGCCCGCAGGCGATCGACCTTGACCTGCAAGGACGGGTAGCCGGTGGACTGCTGGATGCGCAGGTCGGCAATGCCCGGCACATGTTGCAGGCGCCGTTGCAGTTCCAGGGCGTAGGCGCGGTTGGCCGCGGCGTCGGGCCCGGAGATTTTCACGTCCAGGGGGGCCGGGGCGCCGAAGTTGAGGATCTGGCTGCTGATGTCTGCCGGCAGGAAGGCGAACTGGCTGCCGGGGAAGCTTTCCGGCAAGGCTTCACGCAGCTGTTTTACATAGTCGGCGCTGGGGGCGTGGCCGGGTTTGAGGGTGACCTGGATATCACCGTCCTGGGGGCCGATGGTGCCGCTGTTGCTGTAGGCCATGTCGATGCCGCTCAAGGGGATGCCGATGTTGTCGATGATGCTGTCCAGTTGCTCGGCCGGAATCACTTCGCGAATCCGCGCTTCGATGCGGTCGAAGGCCGCCGCGCTTTCCTCGATCCGCGTGCCCAGGGGCAGCCGCACGTGCAGGGCCAGGGCCCCGGCGTCGGTGGCGGGGAAGAAGTCCTGGCCCAGGCTCGGCAGCAGGGCGAAGGAGGCCAGCACGCAGGCAAGAAAGCCGAGGATGAAGGTCTTGCGCCGGCCCAGGGCCAGGTGCAGCAGGCCGTGGTAGGTGTCGCGCACGCTGGAGAAACGCGCCTCGAAACCCTGTTGAAAGGCCAATAGCCCGCGCACCAGGGCATTGCGCGGCTTGGCATGCTGTTCGCCTTCGTGATGGTTGATGAAGGCATCTTCCGGGTGATGCCCCGGACCTGCTTCCGGCGTATGGGGCTTGAGCAGGTACATGGCCAGTGTGGGCACCAGGGTCCGCGAGAGGATGAACGAGCTGGCCATGGCGAAGATCACCGCCAGGGCCATGGGCCGGAACAGGTAGCCGGCGATGCCCTGCAACAGGAACATCGGCACGAAGACGATGCAGATGCACAGCAGCGAGACGAAGGCCGGGCCGACGATCTGCTTGGCGCCGTCAAGGATCGCCACCTTCACCGCCTTGCCCTGTTCCAGGTGCCAGTTGATGTTCTCGATGGTCACGGTGGCGTCGTCCACCAGGATCCCCACCGCCAGGGCCAGGCCGCCCAGGGTCATCACATTCAGGGTCTGGCCGCTGAGCGCCAGCAGGGCAATGGCCGAGAGCACCGCCAGGGGAATCGAGGCGGCGATGATCAGTGTGGAGCGCCAGCTGCCGAGGAACAGCAGGATCATCGCGCTGGTCAGCAGGGCGGCGATGATGCCTTCCTGGGCCACGCTGCCCACCGACTGCTTGACGAACACCGAGGCGTCCCCCAGCAGTGAGGTCTTCAGCGCTGGCGGCAGGGTCTCATTGATGCGCGGCAGCATCTGGCGGATGCCGTCGACGATCGACAGGGTGGAGATGTTGCCGTTCTTCAGGGCCGGCATCAGCACCGCGCGGCGTCCGTCGACCCGCACGATGTTGGTCTGCGGCGGCGAGCCGTCGCGCACGTGGGCCACCTGGCCGATGGTGATCAGCGCGCCGTCCACGGTCTTGATCGGCAGGTCGTTGAGCTCCTCGATGGCGGTCGGGCTGTTGTTCAGCAGCACCGTGTATTCATCGCTGCCCAGCTTGGCGGTGCCCACCGGGATGATCTGGTTCTGCGCCGCCAGGGCATTGCCCACGTCCTGGGCCGACAGGCCCTTGGCGGCCAGGGCTTGCGGGTCCAGGTCGAGGGTGATCTGGCGCTGCTTGCCGCCCATGGGGGTGGGCATGGCCAGGCCGGGCAGGGCGCTCAGGGGCAGGCGGATGTTGTTCTGCACCAGGTCGCGGATCTTCGCCTCCGACAGGGTCGGGCTGGAAAACGCCATCTGCAGGATCGGCACCGTCGAGGCGCTGTAGTTGAGGATCAGCGGCGGGGTGATGCCCGGCGGCATCTGCTTGAGCACGGTTTGTGACACCGCGGTCACCTGGGCGTTGGCGGTGCGGATATCGACCCCGGGCTGGAAGAAGATCTTGACGATGCCCATGCCCGGCAGCGACTGCGACTCGATGTGCTCGATGTCGTTGACCGTGGTGCTCAGGGAGCGCTCGTAGGTGTAGATCACCCGCCCGGCCATGGCGTCCGGCGACAGGCCGTTGTACTGCCAGACCACCGCCACCACCGGGATGCCGATATCCGGGAACACGTCGGTGGGGGTACGCAGGGCCGCCAGGGGCCCGATGATGCAGATGAATATCGCCAGCACGATGAACGTGTAGGGCTTGAGCAGTGCGGTCTTGACCAGCCCGAGCATGCCGAAAACCTCCGAGGGAGTGGGGTTGCAAACCTCGGCAGCCTGCAGCGACCCACCTAACACGCGGCTTTCAGCCAGGTGAAGGAAGTTTTAGGTAAGGCCTGTATTTCCTTTCATGTGGATTCATTTGTTCTCGCACCGGGGCCTCGACAAGCTTGGTGGCCATCGGCGCAGGGGATTTTTCCGGGCCTGCGCCGCACTCATTACTGTCATTTGCGAGGTTTCGTCCATGTCCCTCAAACCCTTGTTGCTGCTGCCGGGCCTGGGCCTGGTGTGCCTGCTTTCGGCCTGTGCCGGGCCGCTGCCCAAGGCCGATCCGCAGCAGGCCTGGATCGATCTTGCTCCGGAGTCGCCGAACGACTTGCTGGCCGACAGCGTCGATGGCAAGCGCCTGAACGATGGCCGCTACTTCCAGGTCAGCCCCGGCCAGCACCGCTTGCAGATGGCTTTGCTGCAAGGGGCTAACGGCAACTCGGCGCAACCCGACTGCCTGGGGCGCCTGGACTATGCCGGGTTCCAGGCGGGGGGCCATTACCGACTGGTGGAGTCCAGCCAGGGCCAGGACGTCAGCGCCGAGCTGCTGGACGCCCAGGGCCGGCAGGTGGCCCAGAGCCGGCCGTTCAGTTGCCTGTAGGGCTTCTTTTTTCATTGCCAAGGTAGATTTTCATGACACTCAAACCGCTGCTGCTGATACCCGTCCTGGGCCTCGCGTGCCTGCTCGGCGCTTGCGCCGGGCCCATGCCCCGGCCCGATCCCAGCGAGGCCTGGATCGGCCTGCAGGAAGAGGCGCCCAACGACCTGATGGCCGAACGGGTGGACGGGCAGAAGATCGACGATGGTCGCTATTTCCAGGTCAAGCCCGGTGCTCACCGCCTGGACGTGACCCTGTTTGAAGAGAACGTCGGCGACTCCAACCAGCAAGACTGCGACGGCCACATCAGCTACGGCGGCTTCAAGGCCGGGGAGCATTACACACTGGTGGAGTCGAGCCTGGGGAACGAGGTGTCGGCGCGCCTGTATGACGCCAAGGGCAAGCAGGTAGCCAGTACCCACGACTTCAATTGCATGCCCGGCTGACGGGGCTGTTTACCGCGCTCAAACAAGGACATTTCGCTCACCACAAAGAGACGGGCCTGACTTCAGACCCATGGCGAGCCAGGGGATGATAGGGGCCTGTCTCCCAGCAAACGGGCGTGCGTCATGAAGCAAGAGGCTGAAGCGGCGATCTCTTCCACCGAAGTGGCATTTGGCGAAGTGGCGCAAATGATCACCGCCGCGCGGCAGCGGGCAGTGCGCGCGGTGAATACTGAACTGGTGGAGCTGTATTGGCAGGTCGGGGCCTATATCAGCCGCAAGATCGAGGCGGCGGAGTGGGGTGATGGCGTGGTCCGGCAATTGGCGGATTACCTGGCGCGGCAGCAGCCGGGCCTGCGGGGTTTTACCCGGGCAAACCTGTTTCGCATGCGCCAGTTTTATGAGGCCTATCGTGCTGACGAGAAAGTCGCACCACTGGTGCGACAATTGTCCTGGAGCCACCATCTGGTGGTGATGGGGCAGAGCAAAGGGCCCAGTGAACGTGAGTTCTACCTGCGCTTGGCGGTCCAGGAACAATGGTCACGCAGAGAACTGGAACGGCAGATCAAATCCGCGCTGTTCGAACGCACGCTGACCCGCCCGGCCAATGCCTCGGCAACCTTGACGCAGGCCCGTCCCGAGGCCCTGAAGGTCTTCAAGGATGCCTACATGGTGGAGTTTCTCGGCCTGGCCCAGGGGCATGGTGAAGCCGACCTGCATCAGGGGCTGGTGCGCCAACTCAAGGATTTCCTGATCGAGATGGGGCGCGACTTCTGCTTTGTCGCTTCAGGCTATCCGCTGCAGGTCGGCGGGCGCGATTTCGTCCTGGACCTGCTGCTGTTCCATCGCGGGTTGAATTGCCTGGTGGCCGTTGAGCTCAAGGTCGGGCGCTTCGAGCCGGAGTATCTGGGCAAACTGGACTTCTACCTGGAGGCCCTGGATCGCCAGGTGCGCAAGCCCCACGAGAATCCGGCCCTGGGTGTTCTGCTCTGTGCCAGCAAGCATGACGAGGTGGTGGAATATGCCCTCAACCGTTCCCTGTCACCGGCGCTGATCGCCGAGTACCGGACCCAACTGCCGGACAAGCAACTGCTGCAGGCCAAGCTGCAGGAGTTCTATGCCCTGGACACCCAGGCGCGGTGAGTCGGGCGGCCATGGTGTCCGGGGCGCTGCACTGCCTTGGTGAGTCGAATGCCCAGCCTGGCGCCGACCTCTGGCTCATTCCGACTCGCTGCCGAACCAGTCGGCCAGGCGCGCGCTGGCTTGTTCACGGACCTCGGCGTTGATGTGGGCGGCCACTGTCACCACTGAGCCGGTCAACAGGCCGAGGTCATCGACGTACCCGGCCCCGGGGATCAGGTCGGGGATGATGTCCAGCGGCAGCACGAAGTAACCCAGGGCGGCATAGATGGTGGTCTTGGCCCAGATCGGGGTTTGCGGCCGTTGCGCGGCGTAGTAGAGCCATAGGGCTTTCTGGATCAAGGCCCGGCCGATGCGCGAGGCGTAGCGGCCGATCTTGCGCCAGAAACAGAGTTCAAGGGACTGGGCGGTGG
>NZ_VYKE01000188.1:0-8304 GCF_032424515.1 Pseudomonas sp. JV245A | reverse complement strand
AGGGCCCGGGCCAGGGCAACCCGCTGCTGCTGGCCGCCGGAAAGCTCGTGGGGCCAACGGGCGGCCAGGCTGCTATCCAGAGCCACCATGTCCAGCAGCTCGGCAATGCGCTGCTGCCTCTGCGGGTTCTTGCCCGTCAGGCCGAAGCCGATATTGGCCGCCACGTTGAGGTGCGGAAACAGCGCGCCATCCTGGGGTACATAGCCGATCAGGCGCTGATGGGCCGGCACCGCGCCCTGAGCGTCCGCCAGCACCTGGCCATTGAGGCTGATGCGCCCGCGATCGGGAAACTCGAAGCCGGCGATCATTCGCAGCAAGGTGGTCTTGCCCGAGCCCGAAGGGCCGACGATAGCCGTGCGGCTGCCGGCGGGCATGCTGAGGCTGATGTCCTGCACCGCCGGCACGCCGCCGAAGGATTTGTGCACTGCGTGGAGTTCGAGAGCGTTCATCGGCCCGCCGTACGTCTGGATTGATGGTAGAGGAGGCCGGTCAACGGCAGGGACAGCAGGATCATGATCAGGGCATAGGGCGCCGCGGCGACGTAGTCGATCTCGCTGGTCCTGGCCCAGAAGCCGGTGGCCAGGGTGCGGGTGCCGTTGGGCGCCAGCAGCAGGGTCGCGGTCAGTTCATTGCTGATGGCCAGGAATACCAGCGCCGCGCCGGCTGCCGCTCCCGGTGCCGCCAGGCGCAGGGTGACCCGCCACAGCGCCTGGAGCGGCGAGCGGCCCAGGCTGCGGGCGATGTTTTCCAGCTCCACCGGTGCCTGGGCGATACCCGCCCGCAGGCTGACCAGGGCCCGGGGCAGGAACATCAGCAGGTAGGCCAGGAGCACGGTGAAGCTGGTCTGGTAGATCGGCCTGGCGAATTTCACCGTGACCGTCACCAGGGCCAGGGCCACCACGATGCCGGGCAGGGAACTGGTGAGGTAGTTGCAGCTTTCCAGTAGCCGCAGCAGGCGCCCCGGGGCACGGATCGACAGCCAGGCCACGGGGATCGCCGCACAGGTGGTCAACAGCGCCCCCAGGCTGGCCAGCATCAGGGTCTGGCGCAGGCTGGGCAGCAGCTCCGGCACCTGCCAGACCTCAAGGCCGCCGGCCAGCAGCCAGTTGCCCAGGGTCAGCAGGGGCACGCCCAGGGCCAGAGCACTGGTCAGCGCCGCCAGCAACAGCCCCGCGGCCCGGGCCACGCCGCGCAAGGCCTGGATGCGCTGGGGCCGCGGGCTGCCCGAGCCGACCCGGGCATAGCGCGCCTGGCCACGGCTGGCGGACTCCACCCCCAGCAGCACCAGGCAGCACAGCACCAGGATGCCCGCCAGCATGTTCGCCGCCGGGCCGTTGTAGGTGGATTGGAACTGGTCGTAGATGGCGGTGGTGAAGGTGTCGAAGCGGATCATTGCGTACAGGCCGTACTCGGCCAGCAAATGCAGGCCTACCAGTAATGCGCCGCCGCCCACGGCCAGGCGCAACTGTGGCAGTACCACCCGCAGGAACAGGGCCCAGGGTTCGAGCCCAAGGGCCTCGGCCACGTCTTCCAGGGCCGGATCCAGCCGGCGCAGGGTGGCCGCCGCCGGCAGGTAGACAAAGGGGAAGTAAGCAATCACCGACACCAGCACCGCCGCTGGCAAGCCGTGCAGCGCGGGCGCCAGGCTGACCCAGGCATAGCTGTGGACGAACGCCGGCACGGCCAGGGGCGCCACGGCCAGCAGCGACCAGATGCGCCGCCCGGGCAGGTCGCTGCGTTCGGTCAGCCAGGCCAGCGCAATCCCCAGCAGCACGCACAGCGGCAGGGTCAGCACCAGCAGCAACAGGGTATTGCCCAGCAGCTGCGCGACTCGCGGGCGCAGCACCAGCTCGGCGATGGTCGCCCAACCGGTCTGGATCGAGATGCCGACGACAAATCCCAGGGGCAGCAGCGCCCCCAGCGACACCAGCAGCGCCGCGCCCAACAGCCAGGGGGCGGCCCGCCGTCCCGGCCCGTGGCGGCGATAGCCAGTGTGGGTCGCGGCAGCGACCCGGGTCGTATCCCCGGCGGGCAAGCGTGAGAGGTCGTCGGCCATGGGTTTACAGGAGGCCGGCCTGGGTCATCAGGTCCACGGCTTTCTTGCTGTTGAGCCTGGCGGCGTCAACCTTGGGCGCGTCCAGCTCGGCCAGGGGCACCAGCTTGGGATTGGACTGCGCGCCCAGGCCCACCGCGTATTCGAACGACTTGCCGCTGCCGAGCACTGCCTGGCCCTTGGCGCTGGTGATCCACTCGAGGAAAGCCTGGGCCTGCTCCTGGTGCTTGCTGGAAGCCAGAACCGCACCGCCGGAAAGGCTGACAAACGCCCCTGGATCCTGGTGCTTGAAGTAGTGCAGGGCGGTGTTCTTGCTGTTTTCCCCCGTCTTGGCCTGGTCGACGAAGCTGTAGTAGTGATAGATCACACCACTGTCCACCTGGCCGGCGTTGACCGCCTTGAGCACCGCGCTGTTGCCCCGGTAGAGGCTGGCATTGCTCTTCATCCCCTTGAGCCATTCCAGGGTGGCGGCTTCGCCCTTGAGTTCCAGCACCGCGCTGACAATGGCCTGGAAGTCGGCTCCGGCAGGGGATGCGGCCCAGCGGCCTTTCCAGGCTGGGTTCGCCAGGTCGAGCAGGGACTTGGGCAGGTCGGCCTGCTGCAGCTTGGCCGGGTTGTAGACGAACACCGTGGAGCGCGCGGCGATGCCCACCCAGTTGCCATGGGTTGGACGATAGGCCGCGGCCACTTGCTCCAGGGTGGTCGGAGCCACTTTGGCGAACAGCCCGGCGTTGTCCACCAGGGCCATGGCCGGTGAGTTCTCGGTGAGGAACACGTCCGCCGGCGAAGCCCGGCCTTCCTGCACCAGCTGGTTGCCCATTTCGCTGTCATCACCGTTACGCAGGGTGACCTTGATCCCGGTGTCCCGGGTGAAGCCTTCGACCCAGGCCTTGGTCAGGCCTTCGTGCTGGGCGTTGTACACCAGCAAGCCGTCGGCATCGGCCGCATAGGCATGGCCGGCAGTCAGCAAGGCACCGACCAGCAGGCCGTTTTTCAAGCGTGAGGGGATACGTGGGGTCATGGAGAAGGCAGCTCCTGCGGTGGTTTCTGGATGCATCAAGCCGGAAGAATCGAGCCGTCGGACAACTCGAACAATAGGAATCATTTGCAAATGAAAACTGCGCGCAATGTAGAGCGGCAAACAAGAAAAAATCGTCAAATTTAAGGTGAATTCCCGTGATGCCCGGAGGTTCTCGCGGTAGCCGGTCACGCGTCTGCCTTGAGGCTGTGACGCACTCGACAGCGTGGGCCCCGGGTTGCTTTATAATCACGCGGCGAAAACCGCAGTAAATGGAATTGACCGGTCAACCGAGGGAACAAACGTGAGCGCCAGACTCTGCAACAACATCAGTGCCGTGACCTTTGTCAGCAAGTACAAGGCGGTGTGCCAGCCGATTGCCGACCAGCTGGACCTGCCGGTGGAAAACCTGCTGGGCCTGGCCGCCCAGGAAAGCCAGTACGGCACCGGGCGCATTGCCCGGGAACTGAACAACTACTTTTCCATGCACGCACCGGCCCCCCTGCAGATCGGCGCCGAGGCGCCCCTGGGCAACGCCAGCATCAAGGTGGCCAAGTTCGACTCCTTCCAGAAGTCCGCCCAGTCCTTTGCTTCGAGCTTTGGCACGGCAGTACGTGGCCAGCGTGACCCCATGGCATTCGCCCAGGCGCTGGTACGCAGCGGCTACAACACCGGCAACGCCAAGACCGGCGGCCGGGATGGCTTCGCCCGCTACCTGGCGGACATCATCATCGCGGTCAGAGGGCGCATGGCGTGCTGAAACTCAAGAGCCCTTCCTGGGTGCTTGGCCTGTCCCTGGCCTGCACCACACTGGTGGCCTGCGCCACCGATAGCCTGCAGCCGGCGCGGATCAAGGACAGCGGACTGACCCGCGAACAGGCGGAGCAGGTCCTGCGGGTGGCCCTCAAGCACCAGGACTATCAGTTGCAGCGCCCCGGGGTGTTCATCGACGGCGACCTGCAGGACGAAAACGGCAAGCCGCCCCATCCCGGGTACTACGACTTCAGCCTCGGCTACAACGATCCCAAGGCCGGGGCCACCGAGTACTGGGGCCTGTTCTCGGTCAGCCTGAACACGGGCGATACCTGGGAAATCAACAGCTGCAAGCGCCTTGATGGCGCCGAGCTGCGAGCCTTGCAGCGGCGGGTGATGGCCCGCACCGGCAAGAGCCTGGCGGATGAAAAAAGCCAGCGCGAGGGCCTGGGCTGCGAAGACCAACAATAAGCCTAGGAGCACCGTCGCCGCGTGCTCTTCCAACCTCTGGCTCATCACTCGGGCAGCCCTGCGGCGAAGGCTTGCACCGGCGCCTGCTGCGTGGCCGGGGCCGCTGCAGCACCGAGCAATAGGCGCTTGGGCCGCCGGAAAGCATCCAGGGCCCTGGGAGACAGGTCGCCGGCCAATTGCGACAGGGTCCAGTGGTGCTCGCTGTCGGGGTGGTTCGGCACGGGCGGCGGGTTGATCCGCACCCGGGCGCTCAGTAAGCGTTGGGCCAACTGCACCGTGTGCGCCGGATCTTTGCTGAACAGGGTCACCTCAAAGCTTGCCGGGCAATCGTTGGCCAGTTGCGCGGCTGCGCCGAGGTCACTCACCCGTCGGATGACCGCCACCGGGCCCAGGCACTCTTCCTGGGTGATGACCATGTCGTCGTCGATCTCGGTGAGGATCACCGGCGGTTGCAGGCTGCCGGGCAGCGGGTTTTCGAGTGCCTGTTCTCCGGCCAGCAGTGCGGCGCCCTTGGCCAGGGCGTCACGCACCAGCCGCCGGACTTTGTGCCGTGCGGCCTGGCTGATCAGCGGCCGCACCGCGCTGCTGGAGTCGTGGCCCGGGGGGCGGGTGTGCTCGATGAAGTGCCGGACGAACAGGTCATGGACCTGCGCCTCGACGAAAAAATGCTGGATCGACAGGCAACTCTGGCCACCGCGGCTGAAGGCGGCGCGAGCTCCGTAGGCGGCGGCGAGCGCGACGTCGGCGTCCTGGGCAACGATCATCGCGCCGCGGCCGGTGCTCTCGATCGCACAGGGCTTGAGCAGTTCGGCGCAGGTCACCGCCACCGCGCTGGCAGCGCCGACACTGCCGGTGAAGGCTACGGCATGGGTGCCGCTGGACTGCAGCAGCCATTGCCCGGTGGCGGCGTCCCCGGGAATGCACGAGACCAGCCCCGCCGGCAGGCCAGCGAAGTGCTGCATGAAGGCCAGGGTGGACAGGCTGGCGTTCTGCGCCGGCTTGACCAGGCAACTGTTACCGGCCGCCAGGGCCGCGGCCAACGTGCGCCCCAGCAGGGCAATGCCCAGGGCGAACGGCAGGATATGCACGCTGACGCCATAGGGCTCGTACCGTAGCCGGCACTGCGCTGCATCGCTCGGGCTCGGGGCCGGGACATCGCTGTCGGCCAGTGCCCCGTAATAGCGGAACACGGCTGCGCAGTGATCCAGCTCGGCCCGGGCTTCGGCCACGCAAAGCGCCAGTTCCCGAGTCATCTGCCGGATGATCTGCCGGTTCAGTTCGCTGTCGGCGGCCATGCTGTCCGCCAGTTGCAGCAACAGCGCCTGACGCTGATCCGTATCCAGCAGGCGCCACAGGGTGTGGGCAACGTTGGCCGCCGCCACCGCGGTGTGCACATCGTCCTTGGTACAACTGGGGTTGAGCCCGATGGGCTCGCGGGTGTCCGGGTTGAACACCTGGTGCGGGGCATCGCCGGAAGCCGGCAGGTACAGCGGGTTGATATAGAACTGCGGGTTCCAGGGTTGAAAACCGTGCATTGGAAGATCCCTTTCCAAGTGTGCCGGGACTGGCAACGATGGCAACGCCGGGCCACCGCGGCGCGGTGGTCATTCAGCGGGGAGTCTAGGAAGGGGAGTGCAGAGGCGTCTTGTACGATTGTGCGAGGGCCGGGTGCTCAGAGGCGGTAGCCGACGTTGACCATCACCGCCGCGGCCCCCAGCACCACCAGCTCTGCGCCCACCGGGCCGTAATGGGTGCCGATGGCCGGGATCAGCACCGGCGCCACGCCAAAGTGGTTCAGCGGGATCTTGTCCTTGTAGTCGCCCTTGTAGCCCTGGATCAGGCCGCCACTGAGCTTGGCGTAAACCGGCCAGTCGGCATTTTCCCAGGCCTTGCCGACATAGGCGTAGTAGGAACGCTGGGAGAAGGAGTTGCGAAAGGTGCTCACGCCCCACAGTTCACCGTCGGCGTAGTTGCGCTCCAGGCCGATCAGGTCCTGGTGGTTGTTGTGGTCGGGGTCGTTGCTCCAGTGGTTGGTGTACACGCTGGTCTGTACGTACCAGAAGTCCTGTTGCTGGTCGGCCTGGGCGCTGGCGGCCGCGCCCAGCAACAGCAGGGCCACAGCGGCGGCTTTCAGGGTGCGGTGCTTGGGCGTTGGCAGGCCCAGGGCCGGAGATTGAAGCATGGAGATCATGGGCTTTCCCTGCCATGGCGGCAGTTGCGCCCCCTCGGAAATCAAGGAGGGTAGGGGGCGGCGAAACTACCACTCGGGCATTCACGGGATCAATCAATGAACTGTTGCTTTATCTATCTGCGCCTCGATGCGCTGGATCAGGTAGGGGTAGAACGGGTTCGCGCTCAGGCGCATCAGCTCATCCATGGGCACCACCAGCACACCCCGTTCGCCACGGGCGGCAATGGTGCCCAGGTGCACGCCAAAATCCTCATCGGGGCTGGGCTGGGTGCCGTACAGGCCGTCATCGACGGGGAAGGGCAATGCCACATGGGACAGGGAAAACACCCCCGGCGGGTAGGCCAGGCCAAGGGGCCGCCGGCTGCTGTCCGGGCTCAGGGCGGGGGTGCTAACTTCTTCCAGTGCCGCGCTGCCCGTGCCTTCGTTGCTGAGGATGCGGGTGGTGTAGTTGCGTGGCGCGGGCGGTAGCAGGCTGGCCAGGGAGGTGACGCTGGCCGGGTCCAGCAGCCCTTCGAAATCGCGCTCGCGGTTGAGGTCGAAGATCACCAGTTCACTGCCGTTGGCCGGCAGTTGCCGGTACAGCCCACTGACCAGGGCCGGGGTGCTGACGGTGGCGTCGGTCAACGACTGGAAGCTGAGGATAGGTGGCAATCGGGCCAGCCGTGGATCGCCCACCAGGGCCAGCAGCTGCTTTTGCAGGGTGTCGGTCAGCAGCCAGGACTGGCGCGCGGCATTGGCTGGAAACGAGTTGTACTTGAACGGGTTGTATTCGGGCCGCAGGTTGAGCCACGCCGCCTTGCTGAAGGCCGGGAACACCGCAGGCAAGGCGGCCAGCCCGGCAAAACGGGCGGACGAGGCGACGCCGATCATCGGGGAAATCAGTACCAGGCGCTGGGCCTGGGGCAACTGCGGGTCGCTCAAGGCATCCAGGGTGTACTTGACCGCCAGTGCGGCGCCGTTGGAGTAGCCCACCAGGTGCAGCGGAGCCGGCGCCGGCACTTCGGCCCGGGCGGTACGCAGGGCCAGGCGGGTGGCGGCCAGCCAGTCCTGCCACCGGGCATCGGTCAGCCCCGCCGGCACCGTGCCATGGCCGGGCAGGCGCAAGCCGATGGCCAGGTAGCCGTGCTCGACGTAGCGCTGGGCGACATGCCGCAGGCTGTAGGGCGAATCGGTCAGGCCGTGCAGCAGCACCACCACGCCCCGGGGCGTACCCGCCGGGCGCAACAGGTAGGAACGGTTCCAGTTCGTGGCAAAGCGTGGCGGGTAGGCCCGGCTGTCCTGGCGGTAGCGGTTGAAGGGCGGTACCTGCCCGGGGTCCAGGCGCTCGCTGACCTGCTGCCGGACCTCGGTGAATACCCGGTCCTCGGCCTGCAGCCAGACGCCCCAGTCGGCGTGGTCCAACTGCTCCACGCTCAGTTCATGGGGCACCTTCAGGTGCCAGGGCTGCAGCGCCGGGCCGCGCTCGCTGTCGTAAGCCCGCCAGGCCAGCAGGGTCAGGGTGGCGACGCCGAGGATCAGCGCGCCCTGTTTGAGCAGGCGGGACAGGACTGGCAGGGGCACGGGCATTAACTCACTGGGGTGGCACGGATGCGATAGACGCAGCGTCGATCGCCGGTAATCAGGTGTTCCACGCGCTGCACCTGGCCCAACTCGCCGATGGCGGCCTGGAACACTTGCAACTCGGAACGGCAGAAGCCCTGGCACTGCTGGGCCGCGACGCAGATCGGGCAATGGCTCTCGATCAGCAGCCAGGCATCGCCGTCGGGTTCGACACTGGCCATGTAGCCGGCCACTTCACGGATCTGCGCCAGGGCCCGG
>NZ_VYKE01000187.1:0-8405 GCF_032424515.1 Pseudomonas sp. JV245A | reverse complement strand
GGTCGGCACCCGGATCGGCGGTTGCGCCTCCAGCGCCCGCTCGATGCTTTCCAGGCCCGGGTCGCCCGGCACATAGCCGAAGCGATGACGGTAGGAATGGATCACCACCGCGACGAAGTCCGGGTTGTCGAAGGAGGGCGCGCTCAGGCCATAGAGCCCGGGCCCTTGTTTCCAGGTTGGCGACCACAGGCGCCACAACAGCTCGCAGAATTCCCGGCGGTTGGCCGTCAGGCCGTCCACCCCGCGCTGGGTATTGAAGTAGTACTGGTACCACAGCCGCAGCTCGGTCTCCGGCGCCCGGGGCTCGATGGCCCGGGGAATGTCCTGGATGTTGTAGCCGTCGGCGCTCATCAGGCCCTTGACCCGCTGCGGCCATAGCGCCGCGACGATGCACGCGGCGCGCCCACCCCAGTCGTAGCCGGCGAGGGTGGCCTGGGGCAGGTGCAGGGCGTCCATCAGCTCCAGCAGGTCCCGGGCCAGGGCCGCCTGCTGCCCGGAGCGCATCACCTGTTCGTTGGCAAAGCGCGTCGGGCCGTAGCCCCGCAGGTAGGGAACGATGACCCGATAGCCGCGCTCGGCCAGGGGCGGGGCGATCTCGTCGTAGGCCCGCACGTCGTAGGGAAACCCGTGGAGCAGGATCACCGGCTCGCCGTTGCGCGGGCCATGTTCCTCATAGGCGATATGCAGGCTGGGGGTGCTGACCTGGTGCAGGGAGGCTGGGCTGGGCATGACGACTCCGGATCCGGTGGGCCGGGAAAAGCTAGCGCAAAACTTGCGTGCTGTCCTCAAGCCGCAGCGGCATGCAGCCCGTGGGCGTCGCGCCAGCAGCCGGCGGATGTCTTCCAGGGAACTGTGGCCCTACGGTTCGGGGCCCTTGATGTGCACGTAGCAGCGCAGGCCGACGGTGAAGCTCATGAGGGGCCTGGTGAGGGAGCGCGAATGTGGACTCTAGCGCTGTGTGGCCCGCAAGATCGCCTTCGCCGGCAAGCCGGCTCCTACGCAACGGCGCCGCCACCTGACGGCTGTATGCGCTGGCTTGCCAGCGAAGAGGCCCGCAAGATCGCCTTCGCCGGCAAGCCGGCTCCTACGCAACGGCGCTACCACCTGAGGGCTGTAGGAGCTGGCTTGCCAGCGAAGGGGCCCGCAAGCCGGCCCCTAGAGTTCGTCGCTGCGGGCCAGGTGCCTGAAGTGATGCCGCCACAGGTCGATGCCCAGGCCGCCGCTGCGGTCCAGGGACGAACCCACGGTCAGGTCGGTGAGCAGGGTCGGCTGCAAGCCGGCATCGAACAGGGCAAAACCTGCGGCCAGCACGCAGGTGTCGGTCTGGATACCGCACACCAGCACGCGCTCGGGGGCGAGGCTTTTGAGGTGCTCGAGAATCTCCGTCGTCGGCCCGTAGCCGTGCTTGATGAAGACCTTGTCGGCGGCCACCAGGCTCTGGTCATCCACCGCCGGCTGCCAGCCCAGTTGCCGGGCGAAGGGCGTGCGGCTTTCATCATGGCGCTCCACCGTGGCCACCGAGGGCATGCGCCCGAGCAGGCGGTTGATGCCGTCCACCAGCCACTGCGGAGGGTTGAAGCAGGGTTGCACGTCGATGATCAGCAGCACCTGGTTCATGACGCCTGCCCCAAACGGGCCGGCTGGCGCAGGCCGATGCAGTTGCCCCAGGGGTCCTGCACCTGGCAGATCGAGTCGCCGCCTTCAATGACCATGGGCCCGCGATACAGGCGCCCACCCAGCCCGGTCAGGCGCTGCACCTGGCCGGGCAGATCGGCGACCTGCCAGTACACCACCGTGCCCGCCGGCCCCTGGCCGACCTTGGCGTCGCAGGGGACGATTTCCAGGGACAGGCCCGCGAGCTGCAAATGGCCGAAATCATCCGGCTCGTGCAGGACCCGGCGGGCCTGGGGAAAGGCCTGGGCGTACCAATGGGTGGCGGCACGCCAGTCGGCGGCATGGATCATCACGGCGATGATCGGCGAGTCGGGCATGGGGCGAGTTCCATTTCTGTCGGGCACCAAGGGAAGAGCGCCCCGGTCTCAGCACCGGGGCCGGGCTCAAGGTTGCCAGACGCTCTTGTCGCCACTCAAGCGCCGGTCGAGAAAACTTGCCGCGCTGATCAGCGCCAGGTGCGTCAGGGCCTGGGGCGTGTTGCCCAGGTGACGGCCGTGGCTGTCGAACTCCTCGGCGTACAGGCCCAGGGGGTTGGCATAGCGCAGCAGTTGCTCGAACTCCAGGTGCGCCTGCTCCAGGCGCCCGGCGCGGGCCAGGCATTCGACGTACCAGAACGAGCAGGCGGCGAAGGCGCCTTCGGTGCCGGCCAGGCCGTCGATCTGGCTGTCGTCATTGCGGTAGCGGTAGACCATGCCGTCACGCACCAGGCTCTTTTCGATGGCATCCAGGGTCGCCAGCCAGCGCGGGTCCTTGGCGCTGACAAAGCGCACCAGGGGCATCAGCAGCATCGAACCGTCCAGGGCGGTACTGCCGATGTGCTGGACGAAATGCCCGTGCTCCTGGTTCCAGAACCGGCTCCAGATATCGTCGTAGATGGCTTGCCGGGTCTGGTCCCAGCGGGCGAAGGGGGCCGGCAGCGAACGCTTGGAGGCCAGGCGGATGGCGCGGTCCACCGCCACCCAGCACATCAGCCGCGAGTGCAGGAAGTGGTGCTGCTCGCCGCGCATCTCCCAGATGCCCACATCCTTGCTCTGCCAGCTGTCACAGACCTGGTCCACCACCTGTACCGTGTGTTTCCAGCCTTCGTGGGAGATGGCCTCGCCGTACTTGTTCACCAGGTACACCGCATCCAGCAGCTCGCCGAAGATATCCAGCTGCACCTGGTCGTAGGCCTGGTTGCCGATGCGCACCGGTTGCGCGCCGCCGTGCCCGGAGAGGTGCCCAAGCTCGGTCTCCGGCAACTCCTGGCGGCCGTCGATGCCGTACAGGATATTGAGCTTCATCGGTTGCCCATGGCAGTCGCTGACCCGGCCCCGCAGCCAGCCCATGTAGGCGTTGGCCTCCTCGACGAAACCCAGGCGCATGAAGGCGTAGACGGTGAACGAGGCGTCGCGTACCCAGGTGTAGCGGTAGTCCCAGTTGCGTTCGCCGCCGGGGCTTTCCGGCAGGCCGAAGGTGGCCGCCGCGAGGATCGCGCCATGGCGCCTGGAGGTCAGCAGTTTCAGCGCCAGGGCCGAACGGTTGACCATCTCGCGCCAGCGGCCGCGGTAGTTGGACTGGCCGATCCAGTCGCGCCAGAACTTCAGGGTGCGCGTAAGGTGCAGCTCGCTATCGCCGTGCCGCACCCGCAGATCGTCGACGCCACCGAGGATGAATTCGGCGCCCTGGCCCTGTTGCAGCACGAACTCGGCCCGGGCCGAGTCCCGTTCAAGGTAAAGCGGCTGGTCGCCCAGCAGGCGCAGCCCGGGCTGCCCGGGGGCTTCGAAGCACACCGAGTCGCCTTCCTGTCGTGCCCCGGTGGCGGCCCGGCCATAGTCCAGGCGCGGCGCGCAGTGCAGGCGCAGGGTGGCCTGGCCGCTGACCACCCGTACCCGGCGGATCAGCAGCGGCAGCTGCTCGGGGTCGTCGTCGATGGTCAGCAGGTCGGTGACTTCCACCACCGCCTCGGTTCCCAGCCAGCGGGTCTGCAGGACGTTGCTGTCGGGCAGGTAGATCTGCTGGCGCCGGGCGTCGGCCAGCACCGGTGCCAGTTCGAAGATCCCGGCGGCGGGGGAGTCCAGCAGCGAGCAGAAGATGCTCGGGCTGTCGAACTCCGGCCAGCAGAAGAAGTCGATGCTGCCCTGGTCGTCGACCAGGGCGGCGCTGCGCATGTCGCCGATGATGCCGTGGGCGTCGATGGGGCGTTGTGCCGTGGGATGCTGGTCAGCCATTGCCGCGAAACTCCGGATAGAGGCTCATGCCGCCGTCGATGAACAGGGTGCTGCCGACCACATAGTCGGAGGCGTCCGAGGCCAGCCATAGCGCGGCATTGGCCACATCCTCGGGGTCGCCGACCCGGCCGTAGGGAATCAGCTTGAGCAGTTCCTGCTCTGCCGCGCCCTCGGTGGCGGTGCGGTTGATGGCGGTGCGGATCGCCCCCGGGGCGATGCCGTTGATGCGGATCCGCTGCTGGCTGACTTCCTGGGCCAGGGTGCGCATCAGCATGTCCACGCCGCCCTTGGAAGCCGCGTAATTCACGTGCCCGGCCCAGGGAATCAACTGGTGCACCGAACTCATGTGGATGATCTTGCCCGCCGCCTTGGACACCCCGGCGCGCACCCCCTGGCGCTGGAAGATGTTCAGCGCCGCGCGAGCACAGAGGAACTGCCCGGTGAGATTGACGCCGATCACCCGGTTCCAGTCGTCCAGGCTCAGGCTGGCGGCCGGCCCATCCTTTTGCAGGCCGGAATTGGCCACCAGGATGTCGAGAAAACCAAAGGCCTCGATGGCCTGGGCGAACAGCGCCTCGACCTGGGCCTCATCGGCCACATCGGCGCCAATGGCAATGGCCCGGCCGCCTTCGGCATTGATCCGCGCGGCCAACTGCTCGGCCGGCGCGGCCTGGGAGTTGTAGTTGAGCACCACGCTGGCACCGGCCGCCGCCAGGGCGATTGCGGTGGCGGCGCCAATGCCGGAGCTGGCGCCAGTGACCAGGGCTACCTGCTGGTCGAGGGATATCTGCATGCACTGCACTCCTGTCGCCGCTGTCGAAGGCCGGGGCTGATGCGCCCATGCGACACGCAACGCATCAGTGGCCCCTGTTGTGCTGACCCCGGACGCGGTTCAGGAGTTCAGTTCAGCGCGGTGGTTGCAGCCCGCGCAGTAGCAGCTCAAGCGCCTGCAGGGCTTGTTGCAGGCGTTGCCCGGGCTGCTCGGCGGCGGCGATCCACAGCGCCGCGTCCACCAGGCTGCCGTTGATCAGGCGCGCCAGGGCCTGGCTCGGCGCGGGCGTGATCAGCCCGGCTTCGACCAGCGCTTGCAGGCGGCGGCTGAGGGAGTCGATGCAGTGTTCCTCGGCTGGCTGCCGTTGCCCCAGTACGGCCCGGGCATCCTGCAGGACGATGCGGCGGATTTCGGCTTCCTGGGCCATTTCCAGGTAGGCCCGGCAGCGCTGGGCAAAGCCTTGCCAGGGATCACTGGCCGCTGCGGAAATGGCCTCCAGGCGCTCATCCATTTCACTGTCGATCTGCTCCACCACCGCCGCCAGCAACCCCTGCTTGTCACCGAAGTGGTGATACAGCGCGCCCCGGGTCAGCCCGGCTTCGGCGGTCAGGTCGTCCATCGAGGTCTTGGCGTAGCCCTGGCGGGCAAAGGCCTGGCGCGCGCTGGCAATCAGCCTGGCGCGGGTTTGCTCGATCATCGCGGCGCGTGGGCGGCTGCTCATGGACACAGTTCTCCAACAAATGGCGGGTTGACATACGAGGCGTATGTTTACATGATTTTTAACATACGAGGCGTATGTGTTTCTACTGTGCCTGCCCTTTGTGGCAAGTTGCAGCCCCCCAAGGAGTCGTTGTAAATGGCAAACCCCTACCGCGAACTGTTCAAGGCCCCCGGCAGCCGGGCCTTTGTGCTGGCCGGGATGATCGCGCGCATGCCGATCTCCATGACCGGCATCGGCCTGATCACCATGCTGGCTCAACTGCACGGCGGGTACGCCCTGGCCGGTTCGGTGGCGGCGACGTTCGCCCTGGCCACGGCGTTCTGCGCGCCCCAGGTATCGCGCCTGGTGGACCGTTACGGCCAGAGCCGGATATTGCCCCTGGCCGCCGGCCTGGGGGGTGGGGCGCTGCTGGCCCTGCTGCTGTGCACCCGCTTGCAGGCCCCGCATTGGACCCTGTTCCTCTGCGCCGCCCTGGCCGGCTGCATGCCCAGCATGTCGGCCATGGTCCGTGCCCGCTGGACCGAGCTGTACCGCGGCCAGCCGCAGCTGCAGACCGCCTATGCCCTGGAGTCGGTGCTCGATGAGGTCTGCTTCATTGTCGGCCCGCCCTTGTCGGTGGGCCTCAGCGTCGGCCTGTTTCCCGAAGCCGGGCCCCTGGCGGCGCTGCTGATGCTGGTGCTGGGGGTCAGTGTGTTCGTCATGCAGAAGAGCACCGAGCCGCCGGTCCATCCTCACGAGGAAGGGCACGCTGGCTCGATCATTCGCTCGGTGGAAATCCGCCTGCTGCTGTTGCTGATGACCGCCATGGGCACCATCGTCGGGGTGGTGGACGTGGTCAGCGTGGCTTTCGCCCAGCAACAGGGGCAGCCGGCGGCGGCGAGCATCGTGCTCTCGGTGTACGCGATCGGCTCATGCCTGGCGGGCATCGCCTTTGGCGCCCTGAAACTGGCCACGCCCTTGCCCCGGCTGTTCATGTACGGCGGCATCGCCACGGCGCTGACCACCTTGCCGCTGCTGCTGGCGAGCAACATCCTCGGCCTGTCCCTGGCGGTGTTCGTTGCCGGGCTGTTTTTCTCGCCGACCCTGATCGTCGCCATGGCCCTGGTGGAACGCAGCGTGCCGCCGGCCAAGCTCACCGAGGGCCTGACCTGGCTGGTCACCGGCCTGAGCATCGGCGTGGCCCTGGGGGCCGCGGGGTCCGGAGCACTGGTGGACCAGTTCGGCGCCCGCAGCGGCTTCTGGCTGGCCCTGGCGGGCGGCGCGGTGGTACTGGGGGCGGCGTTGCAGAGCTATCGGCGCATGCGCTGAGGTGATCGGTGGACTAATTTGTTCCCCTCGTGCTGCGTTTCTTTAGCGTCCATCCGTCGAGGGAATAACCGTGACTCAGTTGAACCTGCTGTGCCTGCCGTATTCCGGCGCCAGCGCCATGGTCTACAGCCGCTGGCGCCGCAAGCTGCCGCAGTGGCTGCACCTGCAACCGCTGGAGCTGCCCGGGCGTGGCGCCCGTTATGCCGAGCCGCTGCACACCGACATGCGCGAGCTGGCGCGGCAGCTTGCCCTGGAAATCCGGGGCACGCTGCGCACCCCTTACGCCCTGTTCGGCCACAGCCTGGGCGCCTTGCTGGCCTGCGAACTGGCCCATGCCCTGCGCGCCCTGGGGTGCCCGGAGCCGGTGGCGCTGTTTGCCTCGGGCACTGCTGCGCCGACCCTGCGCACCGAATACGACCGGGGGTTTGCCGAGCCCAAGACCGATGAGCAACTGATCGAACAGTTGCGCACCCTCAACGGCACCAGTGAAGAAGTGCTGGCCAACCAGGAACTGATGAGCCTGACCTTGCCGATCCTGCGGGCCGACTTTCTCTTGTGCGGGCGCTTTCGCCCGGTGCAACGGCCACTGCTCAATTGCCCGGTGCATGTGCTGGGCGGCAAGACGGATCGCGCCACCACCGAGCAACTGATCGGCTGGAGCAAGGAAACCCACGGCAGTTTTTCGGTGGACATGCTGGCGGGCGGGCACTTCTTCATCCACGAGCACGAGGCCAAGGTGCTGAGCCTGCTCAAGGGCCATCTGGAGGTGCATCGCCGCCGCCACCTGCAACCGGTAGCCGCGGTTTCCTAGCGGCTACACACTTGCTTCCTGTAGCCGCTGGCGCAGGCTGCGCACGGCCCGCAGGGGCGCAAAAATCCTGAGCTCGCCAGGGGTTCGGCTGGCGATCGCCAAGCAAGGCCCGGCGGGCCTTTGTGCAGCTTCGCGGCCTCGGCTGCGGCTACAGGGAAGAGGGTGGGGCGGTTGGTGGGGCTCAACCCAGGGAACTGCCCAGGCGCCAGTAGCCCATCAGGGTCAGGTTGCGACGCTCCTGGCCGCGCTCGTTGATCAGGTGGCGGCGAATGTTCATCACCGTGGCCGACTCGCCGGCCACCCAGGCGTAGAAATCGTTGTCCGCCGGTTGGGCGGTTTCCCAGAGGCGCTGTTCGTCGTTGCGTTCGGAAACCTTGATCGGCCGGCGCTGGCTGTTGGCCGGCGGCAGTTCGGCCAGCTCCCGGGCGGCATGGATCAGGGTTTCGCCATGGCGTGCGCCCAGCAGGTCCCGGGGCAGCCAGTTGATCCGCGCCAGCGGGTGGCAGCGCAGGTCGATGCAATCGCTTTCATAGGGCACTTCGATAAACGCCTGCACATCCGGATGGTCCGGATAACCCTGCAGTTCTTCCAGAATGCCGGCAATCGCCGGCAGCGCGGTTTCATCGCCCATCAACAGCACCTTGCGGATCCCCGCCGGCGGCAGCCATTCATAACCACCGGGGTCGCCGCTGTAGGCCTTGTTCGGCACCACCATCTGCAGGCGGTCGCCGGGCCGGGCATGGGTGGCCCAGGCGGAGGCCGGGCCGTTGACCCCGTGCAGGACGAAATCCACATCCATTTGCGCAGGCTGCAGGCGCAGGGCGCGAATGGTGTAGGTGCGCATTGGCGGTTGCTGCTCGGCCGGCAGCTTGCGCCGGGCCGCCTGCCAGTCGCCTTCCACCGGCAGTT
>NZ_VYKE01000186.1:0-8462 GCF_032424515.1 Pseudomonas sp. JV245A | reverse complement strand
AGGAGCCGGCTTGCCGGCGAAGTGCATCAGAGGTCGCCGTAGCCCAGGGAGCGCAGGGCGCGTTCGTCGTCGGACCAGCCGCCCTTGACCTTGACCCAGAGGTTGAGCATGACCTTGGAATCGAACAGCAGCTCCATGTCCTTGCGCGCCTCCATGCCGATGCGCTTGATCCGCTCACCCTTGTCGCCAATGATGATTTTCTTCTGGCCGTCGCGCTCGACGAGGATCAAGGCATGGATATGCAGGGTCTTGCCCTGCTGCTTGAACTCTTCGATTTCCACGGTGATCTGGTAGGGCAGCTCGGCACCGAGCTGGCGCATGATCTTTTCCCGCACCAGTTCGGCGGCGAGGAAGCGGCTGCTGCGGTCGGTGATCTGGTCTTCCGGGAAGAAGTGGTCGTTCTCCGGCAGGTGCTTGGCGATCAGGCCTTCCAGGGCTTCGAGGTTGTGGCCCTGCTGGGCGGAGACCGGCACCATCTCGGCGTTCGGCAGTTGCTCCTGCAGCCAGGTCAGGTGCGGCATCAGCTCGGCCTTGTCCTCGATGCGATCGGTCTTGTTGATCGCCAGGATTACCGGGCCCTGCACGTACTGCACACGCTCCAGTACCAGTTGGTCTTCGTCGGTCCACTTGGTGCGATCGACCACGAAGATCACCACGTCGACGTCTTTCAACGCCGCCGAAGCGGTCTTGTTCATGTAGCGGTTCAGCGCCTTCTCGTTGCTCTTGTGCATACCGGGGGTATCGACGTAGATCGCCTGGATGGCGCCTTCGGTCTTGATCCCGAGCATGTTGTGACGAGTGGTCTGGGGCTTGCGCGAGGTGATCGCCAGCTTCTGGCCGAGGATGTGGTTGAGCAGCGTCGACTTGCCCACGTTGGGGCGGCCGACGATGGCGACATAGCCACAGCGTGTTGCAGTTGAATCAGTCATGGCCATTCTCCACGCCCAGGGCAATCAGTGCTGCGGCGGCCGCTACCTGTTCGGCAATACGGCGGCTCACACCCTGACCTCGGCTTTTTTCATTCAATAAGGTGACTTCACATTCAACGAAGAATGTCCGGCAATGCGGTTCGCCCTGGATATCCACCACTTCGTAACGTGGCAATTCGCAGGCGCGGGACTGGAGGAATTCCTGCAGCCGGGTCTTGGGGTCCTTGTTGGTGTCCACCAGGGTCAGGCTCTCGAACTCCGAGGCCAGCCAGGACAGCACGCGGTCACGGGCAGTCTCCATGCCGGCGTCCAGGTAGATCGCACCAATCAGGGCCTCCAGGGCATCGGCAAGGATCGACTCACGACGGAAACCGCCGCTCTTCAATTCGCCGGAGCCCAGGCGCAGGTACTCGCCCAGGTCGAAACCACGGGCCAGCACCGCCAGTGTTTCACCTTTCACCAGACGCGCGCGCAAACGCGACAGCTGGCCTTCGCGGGCCTGGGGAAAGCGCTCGAACAGCGCCTCGCCGGCAACGAAGTTGAGAATGGCGTCACCGAGAAACTCCAGGCGTTCGTTGTTGCGCCCGGCAAAGCTGCGGTGAGTGAGGGCCAGCAGCATCAGCTCCTGGTCCTTGAAGGAATAACCGAGCTGACGCTCGAGACGGCTCAAAGAAACGCTCACGGTTTACCCACGCTGGTTTCGTTGCCGAAACTCGCCATCCCAGGGGCCGCGCACGAGGTGCGGGTGGCAATTAACGCTGTGTTCAAATTTACATCCTGAATATCGTTGACTGCATGCTTCTGGCGATAAGGCTGTTACGGGTCGCCCAAGGGCAAGGCCGTTTTATACAAGAGCCAGAAAAGCATTCGGCGCTGTGTTCAACAGCGCCGCGTGTGATTACTTGATCAGGCCAACCCGCGAGAAATTCGGCAGGTGGCTGAGTTTCGGTTCGGGCCAGCTCATCCAGACTGCGAAGGCCTTGCCGACGATATTCTTGTCGGGAACCATGCCCAGCAGGTCCTTGGGAATACTTGGATCGTCCCAGTAGCGACTGTCGTTAGAGTTGTCGCGGTTGTCGCCCATCATGAAGTAGTGCCCGGCCGGCACCACCCAGCGACCGTCCGGGGTTGCCCGGTAACGGCTCATTTCCTTGCGGATCAAGTGCTCGGCGGCGCCCAGTTTTTCCTTGTACAGCTCGGCGCTGCCCAAGGTGCCGGGTTCAGCCCCCACCAGTTGCTCCGCCACCGGCTGACCGTTGACGAACAGGTGCTTGTCGCTGGTGTAGCGCACTTCATCACCCGGCAGGCCGACCACACGCTTGATGTAGTTGACGTTCGGATCGCTTGGGTAGCGGAACACCATCACATCGCCGCGCTGCGGATCACCGACTTCGATGACCTTCTTGTCGATCACCGGCAAGCGGATCCCGTAGGAAAACTTGTTCACCAGGATGAAGTCGCCCACATCCAGGGTCGGCTTCATCGAGCCCGATGGAATTTGGAACGGCTCCACCAGGAACGAACGCAGCACCAGGACGATGAACAGCACCGGAAAGAACGACTTGCCGTATTCAACCAGCAGCGGCTCTTTGCTCAGCTTCTCGACCACCACCCCGTCCGGCTGGCTGACGCTGCCCTGATAGTTGGCAATGGCGGCACGCCGGCGCGGTGCCAGGAACACCAGGTCGAGCAACGCCAAGAGACCGCAAACGAAGACAGCGATGACCAGCAACAGCGGGAAATTTAGTGACATAGGACCTAACTATCCAACCTGAGCACGGCAAGGAAGGCTTCTTGTGGAATTTCCACGTTGCCCACTTGCTTCATGCGTTTCTTACCGGCCTTCTGCTTTTCCAACAGCTTGCGCTTACGGCTAACGTCGCCGCCGTAGCATTTGGCCAGTACGTTCTTTCTGAGCGCCTTGACGGTTGTCCGCGCCACAATCTGCCCGCCAATGGCGGCCTGGATTGCCACGTCAAACATCTGCCGAGGAATCAGTTCTTTCATCTTTTCGGTCAGCGCACGCCCTTTGTAGTGGGCGTTGTCACGGTGCACGATCAACGCCAGGGCGTCGACCTTCTCACCGTTGATCAGCACATCCAGTTTCACCAGATTAGCCGACTGGTAACGATCGAAATGGTAATCCAGCGAAGCATAGCCGCGGCTGGTGGATTTCAGGCGGTCGAAGAAGTCCAGGACCACTTCGTTCATCGGCAGGTCGTAGGTCACCTGGACCTGGCTGCCGAGGAACAGCATGTCGTGCTGCACGCCGCGCTTCTCGATGCACAGGGTTATGACGTTGCCCAGGTGCTCTTGCGGCACAAGAATATTGGCCCGCACGATCGGCTCGCGCATGTCTTCGATCGCCGACAGATCCGGAAGCTTGGACGGGTTGTCGACGTAGATCGTTTCACCGTTCTTCAGTTGCAGCTCGAAGATTACCGTCGGTGCGGTGGTGATCAGGTCCAGGTCGTACTCGCGCTCCAGGCGCTCCTGGATGATCTCCATGTGCAGCATGCCGAGGAACCCGCAGCGGAAGCCGAAGCCCAGGGCGTCGGAGCTTTCCGGGGTGTACTGCAGCGACGAGTCGTTGAGGGTGAGCTTCTGCAACGCTTCGCGGAAATCCTCGAAGTCGTCGGAGCTGACCGGGAACAGGCCGGCGTAGACCTGGGGCTGGATGCGCTTGAAACCCGGCAGCACTTCAACGTCCGGGGTCGAGCTCAGGGTCAGGGTGTCACCCACGGGCGCGCCGTGAATGTCCTTGATGCCCGCGATGATGAAGCCCACTTCACCGGCCTTGAGGTCGGTGGTGGCGGTGTGTTTCGGGTTGAATACACCAACGCTGTCCACCAGGTGGATCTTGCCGGTGGACTTGACCAGGATCTTGTCGCCCTTCTTCACCCGGCCATGACGTACACGTACCAGGGACACGACGCCCAGGTAGTTGTCGAACCAGGAGTCGATGATCAGGGCTTGCAGCGGGTCTTCGATGTTGCCGGTCGGTGCCGGAATGGTGGTCACCAGGCGCTCGAGCACCTCGTCCACGCCCAGGCCGGTCTTGGCGCTGCAGGTCACGGCGTCGGTGGCATCGATACCGATGATCTTCTCGATCTCTTCCTTGACCCGCTCCGGATCGGCCTGTGGCAGGTCGATCTTGTTCAGCACCGGCATCACTTCCAGGCCTTGCTCGATGGCGGTGTAGCAGTTGGCAACCGACTGGGCTTCGACGCCCTGGCCGGCGTCCACCACCAGCAATGCACCTTCACAGGCCGCCAGGGAACGGCTGACTTCGTAGGTGAAGTCCACGTGGCCCGGGGTGTCAATGAAGTTCAGCTGGTAGGTAATGCCGTCGCGGGCCTTGTAATAGAGGGTGACGCTGTGGGCCTTGATGGTGATCCCGCGCTCACGCTCAAGGTCCATGGAGTCCAGAACCTGGGCTTCCATTTCGCGCTCGGCCAGGCCGCCGCACATCTGGATGAAGCGATCGGCCAGAGTCGACTTGCCATGGTCAATGTGGGCGATGATGGAGAAATTGCGGATATGACTCAAATCACTCACGGATGAACACTCAAAAAGGCTGCAGGCATGGCCCGCCGAAAAATAGCCGGGAATTGTACCTGATACTCGGCACAAGCGTCACGCTCGCCTGTCAGCGTTTGTCAAATGCAAAAACGCCCCGATCCAAGGACCGGGGCGTTACGTCAAGACCCTGGCAAAGCCGCGGAATCAGCCGGCCCGGCGCAACAGCCAGACGCCCGCCACCGCGCAGATACCCGCAGGCACCAGCACCGCGAACAGCGGCGAAAAGCCAAATACCAGGCTCGAAGGGCCCAGCAGATCCTGGGCGATGCGGAAGGTGAAACCCACCAGTACGCCGGTGAATACCCGCTGACCCAGGGTCACCGAACGCAGCGGACCGAAAATGAAGGAAATGGCCATCAATACCAGCGCCGCCGTCACCAGCGGCTGCAGGACCTTGACCCAGAACGCCAGCCAGTAGCGACCGTTGTTCAGGCCCTGGTCGGCCAGGTAGTGGATGTAGCCCCACAGGCCGCTGATGGACAGGGATTCCGGCGCCATCACCACAGTGCTCAGCAGTTGCGGGCTCAAGGCCACATCCCAACGTTCGCCGGGCACGCTGATGACTTCGGTATGACCGTCGCGGAAGTAGGTGGTGGTGACATCCGTCAACTGCCAGTAGTCCTCGTGGAAACGGGCCTGGCGGGCAAAACTCGACGACAGCATGTGGCGCTGGTCATCGAAGTGGTAGCGGGTCACGCCATAGAGCAGGCCATTGGGCTGCACTGCGTTGATATGGATGAATTCATCGCCCTGGCGGTGCCACAGGCCGTGCTTGGAACTCTGGGCATCGCCGGAACCCTGGGCCAGGGCCCGGCTGGCCTGGGCCTGGGTCTCGGTGGCCGGCGCTACGTATTCGCCCACCAGCACGCCCACCAGCATCAGCACCAGCATGGGTTTCATGACCGCCCAGACAATACGGCCCACCGATACACCGGCCGCGCGCATGATGGTCAACTCGCTGTTACTGGCCAGGCTGCCAAGGCCGATCAGGCAGCCGATCAGGCCTGCCATCGGCAGCATTTCATAGACCCGACGCGGCGCAGTGAGGGCCACGTAGCTCATTACATCCACCACGGTATACGTTTCGTTGACAGCCCCCATTTCATCGATGAAGGCAAACAGCGAGGCCAGCCCGAGGATGATCCCCAGGACCGCCAGGATAGCCATGAACACACTGCTACCGATGTAGCGATCGAGCTTAACCACGAGCCATCTCCTTCACGCTGCGACGACTCGCCATTTTCAAGCGCATCGGCTCCCAATACATCAGGCCGAGGCCGATCAACAGAAACAGTAGGTGCACCCACCACAGCCCCAGGGCCGGGGAAATCTTGCCCTTCTCCAGTGCACCGCGCACGGCGATCAGGATGGTCAGATAAGCCATGTACAGCAGGATCGCCGGGATCAGCTTAAGGAAGCGGCCCTGGCGCGGGTTCACCCGGGACAACGGCACCGCCATCAGTGTCACGATGAACACCAGCAATGGCAGGGACAGGCGCCATTGCAGCTCGGCACGGGCTCGCAGGTCATCCTTGCCGATCAGGTCAGCGGTGGGCATGGCATCGCGATCGGTGACTTCGTCGCTGACGTCCGGACGCTCCAGCAAAACACCGTAGGTGTCGTACTTGATCACCCGGTAGTTGGCCTCGCCCGGGTTGCCGTCATAGCGATAGCCGTTTTCCAGGATCAGGTAGCGATTGCCGTCGGGGCGAATGTCCTGATGGCCCTTCTCGGCCACCAGCACCGAAATGCCCTCGTCCTTTTTCTGCTGGCCCAGGCGCTTCTCGGAAATGAACACGCCGCCCAGGTTGGTTCGGTCTTCGGACAACTGCTCGGTGTAGGTGACCCGGGTACCGTCGTTGAGCGCCTGGAAGCGCCCCGCCACCAGCGTGTCGAACTCGGTCAGGGCATCCTGCTTGTTCAGCAACAGCTGGAACTGGTTGGCACCCTGGGGCGCCAGGCTCAGGCTCAGCCAGGCCACCAGCAGGGCCACCAGGGCCGCGGGGATCATGGTTATGCCCAACAGGCGCTGCTGGCTCATGCCGGTGGCCGACAACACGGTCATCTCGCTTTCGAGATAGAGCCGGCCGTAAGCCAGGAGAATGCCGAGGAACAGCCCCAGAGGGAGGATCAGTTGCAAGAAGCCCGGCAGGCGAAACCCCATGATCAGGAACAGCGAGCCCGGATCCAGGGCCCCCGAGGCGGCTTGCGCGAGGAACTTGACGAAGCGCCCGCTCATGATGATGACCAGCAATACCGCGCTCACGGCACTCAGGGTCAGCAGGATTTCGCGGGACAGATAACGAAAGACGATCAAACCAGACACTCCAGGGTTGTCAGGCTAAGGCGGCCGAACAAGCAAACGTATCGAGCCGGCCCCAGACGCAGGGCCGCCGAAAAAAGATGGCGCATTATCCTGTGATTGCGTGCGCCTGTCACGGAGGATGCTCACCCAGCGCTCTAATGCGCCGAAACTGGCCCATGCGAGGGTTGTCAGCCGCGACCGGCGAGGTTCAAACTGGCGGCTTTGTCGTCGGCAGCATGCGGCGTCTTCTTCTATATAGATAAGCTCGGCGCAGGACAGCCTCCTGCGCTCTTTGACCATTTATTCAGGGACCCAGACATGGAACTGGTTGTAAAAAGCGTTAGCCCGGAAACGTTGAAGACCGCCACCCTGGTGGTCGCCGTCGGCGAAGGCCGCAAACTCGGCAACGTTGCCAAGCAACTCGACGAACTCAGCGGCGGCGCCATCAGCGCCGTACTCAAGCGCGGCGACCTGGCCGGCAAGGTCGGCCAGAGCCTGCTGCTGCACGGCGTGGCCAAGCTCAAGGCCGAGCGGGTGCTGCTGGTAGGCACCGGCAAGGACGGCGAACTGGGCGACCGCCCGTTCCGCAAGATCATCAGCGGCGTGCTCACCACCCTCAAGGGCCTGGGCGGCAGCGACGCCGTGCTGGCGCTGGATGAAGTCGTGGTCAAGGGCCGCGACAGCTACGGCAAGACCCGCCTGCTGGCAGAAACCCTGGTGGACGGTGGTTATGTCTTCGACCGCTACAAGAGCCAGAAGGCAGAGCCCCGCGCCCTGAAGAAAATCACCCTGCTGACCATCAAGGCCGCCGAAGCCGAAGTCCAGCGCGGCGTGACCCATGCCCAGGCCATCGCCAACGGCATGGCCTTTACCCGCGACCTGGGCAACCTGCCGCCGAACGTCTGCCATCCGACCTTCCTCGGCGAACAGGCCAAGGCCCTGGGCAAGGAGTTCAAGGGCCTGAAGGTCGAGGTCCTCGACGAGAAGAAGATCAAGGAACTGGGCATGGGCTCGTTCTATGCCGTGGGCCAGGGCAGCGACCAGCCGCCACGCCTGATCGTCATGCAGTACAACGGCGGCAAGAAGTCCGAGAAGCCGTTCGCCCTGGTGGGCAAGGGCATCACTTTCGACACCGGCGGCATCAGCCTCAAGCCGGGCGCCGGCATGGATGAAATGAAGTACGACATGGGCGGCGCCGCCAGTGTGTTCGGCACCCTGCGCGCCGTGCTGGAGCTGAAGCTGCCGATCAACCTGGTGTGCATCCTGGCCTGCGCCGAGAACATGCCCAGCGGTGGCGCCGCGCGCCCTGGCGACATCGTCACCACCATGAGCGGGCAGACCGTGGAGATCCTCAACACCGACGCCGAAGGCCGCCTGGTGCTGTGCGATGCCCTGACCTACTCCGAGCGCTTCAAGCCACAGGCCGTGATCGATATTGCCACCCTCACCGGTGCCTGCGTGGTCGCCCTGGGCGCCCATACTTCGGGCCTGCTGGGCAACAACGACGAACTGATCGGCCAACTGCTCAGCGCCGGTCAGCAAGCCGACGACCGCGCCTGGCAACTGCCGTTGTTCGACGAGTACCAGGAGCAACTGGACAGCCCGTTCGCCGACATCGCCAACATCGGCGGGCCGAAGGCCGGCAC
>NZ_VYKE01000185.1:0-8619 GCF_032424515.1 Pseudomonas sp. JV245A | reverse complement strand
GCTTGCCGGATCACCCCCAGCACATCCTTGCCCGGGCGCTGGATCAGATCGCTGCCCAGGGCCTGGATGAAGCTGTCGAGCAAGGCCGGGTCGTCGCTGGCCGGCAGTACCAGGTGGGCGCTGCCGGCGTAGGCGATCAGCCCGGTGCGGGCGCCATGGCGTTGCTGCACCAGTTGCTGCAGCTTGTGCTTGGCGGCCTCCAGGCGGCTGGGCGGCAGGTCGCTGGCGTTCATCGAGGGGGACAGGTCGAGGGCGATGATCAGCGGTGCGCGGTTGTGCAGGAAATCCGGGCGGTCCTGTTCCCAGGTGGGGCCGGCAGCGGCCAGGGCGCCCAGCACCAGCAGCGCGCTGAGCAGATGCATCGGCCGCAGGCGCTGGGAGTCCTGCGGGGTGACCAGCAGGTGCGTCAGCAGGTGTGGGGCAATGGTGCCCCGCAGGCGGGCCTGCAGGTCATGCCGGCGCTGCCAGAGCCAGGGCAGCAAGGCCCCGGGAATGATCAGCAGCAGCCACAGTGGGCGCAGGAGGTGCAGGTCGCTGAGGTTGATCTGCATTTCAGGCCTCCTGCGGCGGGCGAACCCGGTTCGGGCGCAGGCGCGGCGCCAGCCAGGCCAGCAGGTGATACAGCACCAGCAGGCCCAGGGCCGCGCCCAGGGGCCAATGGAACAAATCGCGCTTGGGCTGGTGGCGCAGGGTCTGCACTTGATGGGGGGTGAGGCGGTCGAGGGTGGCGTAGACCTGGTCCAGGGCGCTGCGGTCCTCGGCGCGGAAGTAACGGCCACCGGTGGTCCGGGCGATCTGCTCCAGGGCCGACAGGTCGACCTTGGCTTCACCTTCGGCGCTGGGGTCCCCGATGCCGATGGTATGGATCACTACGCCTCGGGCTGCGGCCATGGCGGCGGCGTGTTGTGGGGTGATGGCGCTGCTGGTGTCGTTGCCGTCGGTGAGCAGGATCAGCACTTTTTCTGGCTCATGGGCCTGTTCCAGCAGCTTGAGCGCCAGGCCGATGGCGTCGCCAATCGCAGTGTTGGGCCCGGCCATGCCGATCCCGCTGTCTTCGAGCAGCAGGCTCAGGCTGGCGTGGTCCAGGGTCAGGGGCGCCTGGGCAAAGGCGCCGCTGCCGAACACGATCAGCCCCAGGCGATCGTCCTTGCGCCGCTGGATAAAGCCCTGGACCACTTCTTTCACTGCGCTCAGACGGTCGATCCGCTGGCCGTTGGCGTCGTTGAAATCCTGGGTCTGCATCGATTGCGAGAGGTCGATGGCGAGCATCAGGTCGCGTACCGGCCGCTGCTGTTCGAGGGGAGGCTCGACCCACACCGGCCGCGCCACCGCCAGCACCAGCAGGGCCCAGACCAGCAGGTTGAGCAGCAACTGCCCGCGGTTGCGGCGGCTGCCGGACGGTTGCGGCGCCTGGCCGACCGCGCGGCTCATGGCGGCGAAGAACGGCACCCGCACCGCGCTGCGGGCCTCGCGGTAGGCGGGCAGCCAGCGGTAGCCGAACCAGGGCAGCGGCAGCAGGAGCAACAGCCAGGGAGAGTCAAGCTGCCACATGATGCTGCTCCACCCAGGTGCGGCACTGCTCGAACAGCTGTTGTTGCTGGGCGGGCGAGAGGGCCTGCAATTGCGCCTGGGGCGCGTAGGCCAGCAGGGCCAGTTGCTGGCTGAAATCATCGGGCAGCGGTAGCGGGCAATGCTGTTGCAAAAAGGCCTGCCAATCCGCCCCTCGCAGCGCCGCCACCCCCCGCGGGCCTGCAGGCGCTGGCTTGCCCGCGAAAGCGCGGGTGGCTGTGGCAAGGGCTTCCCCGGCAAGCCGGCGCCCACGGGATGCGTGGGGGGCAGGGGGCATGGACAGGGCCACGCGCTTGAGCAGTTCGGGCAAGGCGCGCAGGGCATGGATGCGCTCGTCGCTGGCTTGCAGCCGGGCCAGTTGTGCCAGCGCTTCGCGCCGATAGGCATCCCGGCGCCAGCGCCAGTAGCGCCGGGCGCCCCAGGCCAGGGCGCCGAGCAGCAGCAGGGCCAGCAGCACGGCCCAGCCCCAGGTCTGCGGCAGGTAGGCGGGCGGTGGTGGCAGGGGCATTTCCTGCAACTGGTCGATGCTGGGGAGGGTCGGGTTCATCGCCGCGGCGTTCCCAGCCTGCCCAGCTCGCTGCGCAGTTGTCCCAGGGCCTCCTGGGCCGTGCTGAACATCATCAGCGGCACCTGGCTGCGGCGCAGCAGGCTGGCCACGTCCTTGAGCCGGCCACTGAGGAAGTCCCCCAGGGGCCGGTGCACCTGGCGCTGCTCCACCGCCAGTTCCACTTGCAGTTGGCCCTGGGTCACCAGCAGCCGGCCGTTGTGCGGCAGTTCCAGGGCCAGGGGGTCATAGACCTGCAGGGCGATCACGTCGTTGTGCCGGGCCAGTTGGCGCAGGTACTGCAGGGTGCGCGGGCTGGTGCCGGCGAAGTCGCTGACGATACAGACCAGATGGTCGTGGGCGGCGAGGTTCAGGCATTGCTGCAGCACCCGGTCCAACTGCGCGTCGCCCTCATGGTCGGGGTTGCCGGCGTGCAGTTGCTGGTTGTGCTGGACGATCCGGCTGCACAGGGCTTCCACGCGCTTGCGGCTACGCAGCGGGGCGAGGCTGTCGATGTCCTGGTCGTTGAACACCAGGCCGCCGACCCGGTCACCGGCCTGGAACACCATCCACGCCGCCAGCGCCGCCAGTTCTGCGGCCAGGGCCGACTTGAAGGCCCGCCGCGAGCCGAAGAACATCGACATGCGCTGGTCCACCAGGATCAGCGCCGGGCGGTCGCGCTCTTCGGTGAAGGTACGCACCACCGCCTTGCCGGTGCGCAAGGTGGCGCGCCAGTCCAGGTGACGCAGATCGTCGCCGGGCTGGTAGCGGCGCAGTTCGTCGAAGTTCAGGCCGCGCCCGCGCAGGCGCGAGGCGTGGTTGCCGGCGAGGATGCTGGCTTGTGGCTGGCGGGCGACAAAACTCAGGGAACGGGCCTGGAACTCCAGGGCCATCAGCTGGCTCAGGGCGACATAGACCTGCCCGTCGGCTTCGTGCAGTGGCGTTGCCATGGCGGTTCTCCTCAGACCGGGATGGCCACGCTGTCCAGCAGCAGGTCCAGCACCTGATCGGCGCCGACGCCGTCGGCCACCGCGTCGTAGCTCAGTTGCAGGCGGTGGCGCAGCACCGGGTGCAGCACCCTGCGCACGTTGTCCGGGCTGACGAAATCCTCGCCCTGCAGCCAGGCATCGGCACGGGCGCAGCGATCCAGGCCGATGCCGCCCCGGGGGCTGGCGCCGATGGCGATCCAGCGCCCCAGGTCCGGGTGATAGTCGGCGGGGTGGCGGGTGGCGTTGACCAGGTCGATCAGGTAGCGGTCGATGGCCGGGGCCACGGCCACCGCGCCGACTTCGCGACGGGCATCGAAGATCACCTGCTGGGACAAGGCAAAGCCCGGCACCCCGGGCGTGGCGCTGCCCAGGGCCTGTTCCTCGGCGCGCAGCAGGCGCAGCACCTGGCTTTCGTCCTCGGGCTGGGGGTAGTCCAGCAGCACCTTCATCAGGAAGCGGTCCATCTGCGCTTCCGGCAGGGGGTAGGTGCCTTCCTGCTCGATGGGGTTCTGGGTCGCCAGGACGATGAACAGCTCGGGCAGGGCATGGCTGGTGCCGGCCACGGTGATCTGCCGTTCCTCCATGGCTTCCAGCAGCGCTGCCTGGACCTTGGCCGGAGCGCGGTTGATCTCGTCCGCCAGGATCAGGTTGCCGAACAGCGGCCCGGGCTGGAAGCGGATCTGGTTCTGCCCCTGTTCCTGGTGCAGCACTTCGGCGCCGGTGATGTCCGAGGGCAGCAGGTCGGGGGTGAACTGGATGCGCCGCATGCTGGCCTCCAGGTGCCGGGCCAGGGCCTTGACCGTGCGGGTCTTGGCCAGCCCGGGCAGGCTTTCCAGCAGCAGGTGGCCGTTGCCCAGCAGGCCGATGACGATCTGCCGGATCACCGCTTCCTGGCCCAGCACCGCTTCGCTGATGCTGGCTTGCAGGGCCTGTATATCGTTACGTGCGCTCATGCTCGGTTCCTTGTGCATAGCCATTACCAGGGGGCCGCCACGACCACGTAGCGCAGGCTGCCGCCGATGTATTGCGGCTGGTACCAGGTGTTGCCGCAGTGTTGGTAGGCCACGCCGCTGGCCACCACCGAAACGCAGTCCGGCGGCACGTTGTCGACCTGGGTGCCGATGGCGAATGCCGCGGCGGTGGTGGCGCCGACCACCGCCGCTGCGGCCCAGGGGTGGTACCAGTCGTCGCCGTGATCGGGGGGTGGTGGCGGTGGCCCGGGCGGCCCCGGATAAGGCTGGGGCCCTGGCCCTGGATAGGGGTGTGGCTCAGGGCCCGGGCCGGGATAAGGATGCGGGCCGGGCCCTGGTCCTGGCCCGGGATGGGGCTGCGGATAGGGATGGGGCTCGGGATGCGGCGCCGGTTGCGGTGGCTGGGGCATGGGGTGCGGCATCGGCCGCGGCTGGGGCATGGGCCTCGGCGCCGGGCCGCCCCCACCGTGGGGCACGACGAAGGTGCGGGCACCGCCGCCACCGCCGCGCAATTGCCAGGCCTGGGCCGCGGACACTTGCAGCAGGCCAAGGGTCAGGACGCTGTACAGCAACCAGTGATTGCGCTTCATGGCTGTACCTCCCCTTGTGCTGCGCTGCGCTCCAGGCGCCGCAATGGCACCTGAGTGGCGCCGGCCGGGGGCTTGAAGGCGAAGCTTGCGGCACCTGGCGCCGACTTGAGTTGCCAGCGGTAGTCGACACTGTGGCGCGGCTGCTCGGGGCTGTCGCGGCGGCTGATGACCAGGCGGCAGGGCAAGGGCCGGGGCCCTTCGCGCAGCCACAGCTGCCAGTCGATGTCGCTCTGGCGGAAGGCGTAGTGGGCGCAACGCTGGTCGCCCAGGGTCTCGCTGGCGATGTACAGCGCCGACGTCAGGCCGACCTTCTGCGCGGTGTCGGCGTCCCAGCGGAACAGGTCCGCCAGGGGCAGTTCGATGCCGTAGCTGTCGCTCAGGCGCTGTACCAGAGCGTCGATGCTGGCGGGCGCCGGGGCTCGGGCATAGTAGGGGCCGCGGCTGTCGTAGAGGGTGAAGGCTTCGCCGTCGTAGTACAGGCTGCGCCGCGCGCCCTGGCTTTCGACACTGACCCGCAGCCTGTCGGGTCGCTGGGCCAGCAGTTCGGTGTGGTGGCGAAACTCCACGGCCTGGCCGCTTTCCAGCAACTGGTCGGTGACGCTGTCGGCCTGGATCGCGAACTCGCGCAGGCTGCGCAGGTAGCTGCCCATCTGCTGCAGGGCGCCGAGGGCAAGAGGTTCCAGCTCATCGGCGGCGTGCAGCGGGGCACCGGCCCAGAGCAGGCCGAGCAGGGCGACAAGGACCCTTGGATAAGGCGGCATGGCGCACTCCTGTCAGAAAAAGGCCAGGGTCAGGTTGACGCTGACGCCGTTGCCCTCGGGGCGGTTCTTGGTGTCGAACTCGGGGATCCAGCGCGCGCTGATGTTGGCCTGGGCATCGGCGAACTTGCCGCTCCAGCCCAGGGTCGGCCCGGCGCCCACGGAGCGCCCGCGATAGCCGTTGAGTCTGTCTGCGGTGGGGCCCTGGTCGTCGCTGATCTGCTGGATGTAACCGACCACCAGCCCGGCGTTCCAGCCGCTGCCGAAGCCGTGGGTCCACAAGCCATCGAGGCGCAGGATGTCGCCGTTGCGGTAGTCGGCGGCGTCGTTGCGGGTGTAGAACTCCAGGGCGCCCATCAGGCTGAATTCGCCGCCCTTGCCGTCCAGATGGGTGAAGGCGATGGTCGGCATGAAGGTGTAGTTGTTCTGCCCGGGGTTGGCCAGGCGGTTGTCGTTGTAGGCCCCGGTGGGCACGTAGATCGGCAGCGACAGGGCGATATGGTCGCGCTCGTTGATGTGGTAGCCGGCGGCGATCGGCGTGACCAGCAGGTCGGCGAACTGGGTGCCGCTGTCCTGGGTACCCACCGTGCGCCCGCGGGGGCCGGTGAGGCTGGCCTGGATGTCGGTGTACTGCACCGGCACGCCGATGGCCGAGGCGTAGTTCCAGCGGCCCTTGCCGGTGTCCCAGACCCGGGTGAAGTTGCCCATGGTGTAGGACACCTTCATTTTCAGCCCCGAGCTGAGATCGCCGATGATCGGCACCTGGCCGCTGCCCTTGAGCTCGCCGTCGTAGTAGATGCTGGTCAGGGACATCACCCAGCCCGGTTCCGGGGGGATGATCCCGGCATTGGAGTAGATCTGCTGGCCGGTGATGGGCCGGCCGACCCCGCCTTCGGCGGCATGCAGCAAGGGGCTGGCCGCCAGCAGGCAAAGGGCCAGGGATGAACGCAGGGGCGAAGGGCTGGGCATGACGGGCTCCGCTTATTGTTGTTCAGGGGCGACCGGCGTCAGCGGCGGCATCTTCCACTGGCCGTTGCTGACGTCGGGTTTGGGCAGGTAGATCCGCAGCACCCCGTAGAAGGGGCCGTCGGGGGCCGGCAACCAGTTGCTTTGCAGCTCCTTGGCCGGCGGCTGGTGCTGCACATGGAGGGTCAGGCCGCCGTCGGCGTCGGTTTTCAGCGAGGGCAGCATGCGTGAGTTGATCAGGTAGCGTTGCAGCGGGTTGGCCACCAGCAGCTTGCTCTTGCCGTCGTACATCGTCAGCGACCAGAAGGCATTGGCCGGGGGCAACTGGCCCTTGGCGAAGTGCAGGCGGTAGCGGTGCTGGCCGGCGTTGAGCGGCTGGCCCTGGTCATCGACGAAGTAGCCGATATAGCTGGCCTCTTCGGCGGAGTTGCCGAAGATCCCCATGTTGGCCCCGGCGTAGCGGTACAGGTAGTTGTCCTGCAGGTGCTGGCGGCTGCCGAACAGGTCGCCACTGGTGATCTTGTGGGTATCGACCTGTTCTTTCTTGAAGGCGGCGAATTCGGCCTTGCCGTCGCTGATGCCGTCTTCCAGGGCCTGCTTTTGCGCGCCGCCCAGCTCTTTGAGGGGGAAGGGCTGGCCGGGAATGATGCCGATACTGGCCAGGCGTGCCAGCAGGTCCTTTTCCTCGGGCTGGGGCTGGGCGAAGGCCAGCATGAAGTTCAGGTAGCCGAACAGTTCCGGGCTGTCGCTCATGGTGGCGGTGGGCGGGGGCCAGTGGATCGCTGGCGGTGCCGGGGGCGGCGGCCGGCCGAGGAACTGGCTCAGCGCCTGGACCTGGTAGCTCTGCTGGATCTTCTGCACCTGCTCCAGGTCTTTTTCATCGAACAATTGGGTGCGGTACAGGGCGTAGACGATGTTGCTTTCACTGTGCAGCACCTTGTCGATACCGGCTGGCGTGGGGCCTTGCCAGTCAGGCCCGGCGATCAGGTAGTGGCCGCCCTGGTTGCCGGTGCTGCGGGTGCCCAGGTAGTCGAAGTTCTGGGTGTAGAGGTCGATCAACTGCACCGAGTAGTAACGCTGGGCATCGATGGCCGGCAGGCTCAGTACCTGGGGTTCGGCCCGCAGGTCGAGCCAGGCGAAGGAGTAGGGGGTGTCCGAGTTGGGGGTGACGAAGGCCGTGTCCTTGGGGCTGAAGACCTGGGCGGTACCGCCGATGCGGTTGAACGGTGCCTTGAAGTTGGGCCCCCCCTGATCCACGGCCTGGGTGTAGAGGGTCTTGTACATCTCCACCACCGGAAAGCCGTAGAGGTACGCCTGCTTGGCGATACCCCGGGCCTGCTCCGCGGTCGCGCTGAAGGCGCCCAGGGACGGGCCGCTGAGGGCCAGCGTCAAGACCCCGAGCAAGCCGGGCATCACAGCCTTGATGATCATCGTTCGAATCCTTGCGCCAAAGTCAGGGGGGCAGGCGTTACTGCACCAGGGTGATGTCATCGAGTTTCCAGCGCTTGTCGAAGTAGGCCTCGGTGGGGGCGTAGAGCCGGAAGTAGCTGAACCAGTGCTTGCCCGGCAGGGTCTGCACCCAGTTGCTTTCCAGGCCCTTGGGGGCGCTGGGGCCGAAATACAGGTCCAGGGAGCCGTCGGGGTTTTTCTTCAGGTCCTGGCGCGAGGACAGATCGGCCTTGCGCTGCGGGTTGTCGATCAGGCAGCGGCTGGCACTGTCGTAGACGGTCAGCGACCAGAACTGCCTGGCCGGCGGGTTGCTGCCCAGGTGCAGGCGATAGTGCTTGCCGCCGTCCAGCCACTGGCCGTTGTTGTCGGTGTAGGCGCCGAGGTAGGTCTGGCCCAGGCCCGGGGTCTTGGACACCATGCCCTTGGTGTTGGTGACCGCTTCGTAGAACCAGGCGCTGCGTTCCCACAACTGGTCGTAATAGGCCACGCGCTGGGACGGGTCGGCGATGTTCAGCACCTTGTCCCATTGCCGGTCTGGCCAGTACTGGGCATCGGCGAAGCGCTTGGCGAAGGTATTGGCCTGGGCGATCAGCTCACCCATGCGCGCGCCCTGTTCCAGGGCCTGGCGCTGGTGCTCGTTGGGGTTGAAGGGCTTGTCCTTCTCGATGCCGAGGCTGGCGAGCATGGCCATGTAGAAGCGGTCGCGCTCGTTGACCGGCTCCTGCTGGATGATCTGGTGCAGGCGCTCCCAGTAGGCCATGCCCCGCGGCTGGGTGCCGGACC
>NZ_VYKE01000184.1:0-8757 GCF_032424515.1 Pseudomonas sp. JV245A | reverse complement strand
CCGACCCCAGGATGGTCAGCTACCACGCTGGGGGCCATGTGCACCCCAATGTCTCGATCACCGGCAGCAGGCCCCTGACCATGGCGGATTCAGGTAAGTCGATCCTGGTCATTAGCGACACCGACGTCACGCTCACGATAGGTGACGATGTGACTGAAGGGTTCAAGGCCACTCTGATCCAGGCTGCGGCAGGCAAGATCAACATCGCGGTATCGAGCAGCCACATGATCTACAGCAACGCAGGGGGCCGCACGCGCACGCTCAATCCCCTGGATGAGCTGGAAGTCAGTACTTTCCCATTCGGCCCGGTGTTCCTGGCCTTCCGCGTCAGGCCTACGGTCTGACGATTAATCGGGAGCTCCGATCTCCTCCATGAATCCGTCCAGGAAATCCTTCAGGCGCGCATGCCTGACTGCCGCCAACCGCGCCCCTTCGACCGTCTGAAATCCCGAGGCAAGGGAGAGTAGCTTGGTGTGGAAGTGCTCAATGGTAAAACGCTTGTCTTGATAGGGCCTGCCGATGGCGGTGGGGTTTGTGATGTCGTACAGCGCAGAGCC
This sequence comes from Pseudomonas sp. JV245A, assembly GCF_032424515.1. NCBI lineage: Bacteria > Pseudomonadati > Pseudomonadota > Gammaproteobacteria > Pseudomonadales > Pseudomonadaceae > Pseudomonas > Pseudomonas sp. JV245A. The sequence goes on along the minus strand of NZ_VYKE01000184.1, from coordinate 8,200 downwards.
CATTCGCCCAGCGATGTAGAAACAACGGGCGACTCCGATCATGCCGATGGCGTCCAGGCGGTCGCTGTCCTGAAGGATCCTGGCTTCCAGGGTGAGGGGTTCGACGCCCGCGGAGAAGCTATGAGCCTGGACCGCGTGGGCAACAAGCTCAATACGCGGGGCAGGCCAGCCCATGCGCTGCAGAATAGACGCTGCTTTATTGGCCGAAAGAGTGGATGCCTGCGACCGCAATGGCGAGTTTTTCTCGACGGCCACGCAATCGTGCAAGAGGGTTGCGGCAAGCAACGCCTCCAGGTCCCCACCTTCCTTGTCCTGCAGGCGCCGAACATTCATCCAGACCCGATGAATATGAGAAAGATCGTGAGAGCCGTCCATGCTGTCCTCAGGCAGGAAAGCGAGCAAGTCGGACGCCAGGCTCTGGTAAGGAAAAAACGGCTCTTCAAGCATTTCGTGGCTCCATGGAAGTACTGATCCTGCAGCGTCGGCGAAACGACTCGAGCAGATATCTCGGCGCTATAGAGAATCGGCGGCTAAGCAGAGAAGTACTTGAGCCAATAAGCATCCCGGCATTCATTGGTGAAGCTGATGTGAGCAGGGCGGATGATTTTGTCGAGAGGTTGGCGAACCCCCTCATGGCAGATCCAGCCTTCGACGCAGGCTGCATCGCTGGGAAACCGCCCTGCTCTGCTAGCCGCTTGATGAGTGCCCTGTCATCGTCGGCGGTGACGGTGTCCCCCTGATCGAGCCGGCTTTCCTGACTCGCGTTGTCAAGTAGCGCGGTGCGAGGCGATGCAACTCCCAGGCTCGCACTGACGTAGCTGGCAAGGTGGTCTGAATGAACCATGGACTGTGTCCGCAGGTGGATTAGGACGACTGACAAGCACGCTGACGACGCGCTGGGACTTTACCGATAAGGCGAGCCAATCGACAACCCTGGCCAATGCCACACGCTGTATCCGTTACTCACCTGTAGCAGGAACCTTTTTCCGGAATGGCAATCAGTGCTGCACGCTTTCCGATCAATCATTCAGTGGGCACCGACATGATCTTGAGAAAAACGGCTCTATACATGGCCTTGGTAATGGCAGGCGTCCTTATCGGCTACAGCATCAAGCCCAGCAACGGGCTCCAGGTAACCGCAGGGCAACTTATAAGCTGCGGCAAGACCACCATTCCAACCATCGAGATGTGATGCCGGCGCACCTGCGCGCCCTCCTCCCTCGCAGCAGATTCCAGCAGGCCCTCAACGACCTTGGACCTGGGCACCGCGCAAAAGAGCAAGACATTGCCAGGGGCGATTGCCTGCGCCCATTCTGTACTGCACTCCAGGCTCTACCCCTCAGACAAAAGAAAACCGGCGAATGATCGCCGGTTCCTGTCACTCGCCGTTCAGCAGTGCGGAGGCCAGAACGGCCCCTGCACTGCCGTCGGATCAATGCGCTGCGTTGAGGGTCAGGCGCATCTGGCGGTTCACATCCTTGTACAGCAGGTAGCGGAAACGACCCGGGCCGCCGGAGTAGCAGGCCTGTGGGCAGAAGGCGCGCAGCCACATGAAGTCACCGGCCTCGACCTCGACCCAATCCTGGTTCAGGCGATACACCGCCTTGCCTTCCAGGACGTACAGGCCGTGCTCCATGACGTGGGTCTCGGCGAACGGAATCACGCCGCCCGGCTCGAAGTTGACGATGTTGACGTGCATGTCATGGCGCATGTCGCTCATGTCGACAAAACGCGTGGTGCTCCAGCGACCTTCGGTATCGGGCATGACCCGCGGCTCGATGTCCTGCTCGTTGGTGACGAAAGCGTCCGGGTATGGCACGCCATCGACTTTCTGGTAGTGCTTGCGGATCCAGTGGAAACGCGCCTCGGTGCCGCTGGTGTTGCGCAGCTTCCAGTCGGCAGCCGGTGGGATAAAGGCATAGCCGCCGGGCTTGAGGACGTGCACCTGGCCTTGCAGGGTCAGGTTGACCTCGCCTTCGACGACGAACAGTACCGCTTCGGCGTTGGGGTCCTGCTCGGGCTTGTCGCTACCGCCATTGGCGCCGACTTCAACGATGTACTGGGAAAAGGTTTCAGCGAAACCCGACAGCGGACGAGCGATGACCCACATGCGCATGTTGTCCCAGTGCGGCAGGTGGCTGGTGACGATGTCGCGCATCACGCCCTTGGGGATCACGGCGTAGGCTTCGGTGAACATTGCGCGGTCGGTGAGCAGTTCGGTCTGTGCCGGGTGCCCGCCGTGAGGCGCGTAATAGGTGGTTTTGGACATGGAGACTCTCCTCATTGTTGTTTTGCTGCCCCGCGCGGCAACGCCGCCAGGGTGAACAAACCTGCGGGTCGACGCGCCAGGGAAGCGGCGCGGACCGCTGCTGGCCACCACGATATCCAGCGTTACGCACATGCACAAATTAAATACTGGAATCCGCCATATTCATTTATCGAATGCCGCGCAACTTCAGCCCTGAGTGTCCTGGGCCAGCACCCGCGACAAGACTCGCGCCAGTTCCTTGACCATGGGATCTGCCGCCGGGCGGTGCAGCAACGCCACCTCGAACACGTCCACCGAGGGTAGCCCGGTGCTTTTGGACAGGACCTGGTGGCCAGCCGTGACCGCACGCAATGGCAGCAGGCCTATGCCCATGCCATCGGCAATGGCCGACTGCAGGCCGCTGAGGCTGGAGCTGGTGAAGCTGATATGCCAGCGCCGGCCCACCGCCTCCAGGGCATTGATCATGGCATCGCGGTACACCCCGCGCGGCGGGAAGGTAACGATAGGCAGCGGGTCGAGATCGATGCAGGGGTTTTTCGCGCTATCCACCCATCGGGTCTTCTCCGGCCAGCAGGCCAGTGCCTCGCGGCTGTTGCGCAGTTGCTTGAGCACCACCAGGTCCAGTTCGCCACGGTCATAACTGGCGTTGAGGTCGCGACTCATGCCGCTGGTGACCTCCAGCTTGACCTGGGGATAGCGCCGGTTGAACGCAGCCAGTTGCTCGGTGGTGCGGCCGGCAGCGAAGTCGTCCGGCACGCCGATACGCACCGTCAGCACCACCGTGGCCCCGGACAGCGCCTCGAACATTTCATCGTTCAGTGCCAGCAGGCGCCGGGCATATCCCAGCAGGGTCTCGCCGGCATCGGTGGGCAACACATCGCGATTGCCGCGCTCAAGCAGGCGCTGCCCGACCATCTCCTCCAGGCGGCGAATCTTCTGGCTGATGGTGGATTGGGTGGAATGCAGGCGGGTGGCGGCCGTGGTGAAACTGCCGCAGTCGGCCACCGTGACAATGGCCCGCAGCAAGTCGAGGTCGAACAGGCGGCTATTGGGTTTCTCAATGTCGCTCATGCTGGTATCTGTTTTCTGAATGCGTTGCGCCTTTCTACCGGGTCTGGCCCGAGGACACAATTGCCCCCGCGGCGCTGAGCAGCCCCGTGCCAAGGCGGCATCCTGCAAGCACGGCAGATATTTTTTCCGGGCCCGCCTGATTGGCAATGTGTATCAACATGTAACAGCGTAGGATGAGGCTCCGGTTCGCTCTATCCCTGACCCTGCTCTGGAGATGCTGAAAATGAAGTTGAACTGCCTCAAGGTATTGCTGATCGGCGCCACCCTTCTACTGGGCGCCTGCTCCAGCGCGACCACCCACCCCTGCTATTCGGACAAGTGCCGGCTTGGCGGTGGCGTGAGCAATCTGAATCTCAACGGCAACCGCGCATTGGGCAACAGCTTCAACGAGTACGGCTCGACCCTGCTGCACGACTGAAAAACCTGCCCCCCATGCCTGGGTGCTGTCGAGAGTGGCTCGCTCCAGCAGCGCCTTGTCACTCCCGACCGCCCCCGCACTCACCCCTTGTTCCGGTTCTTCGCCCCGCCCTGGCGAGCCTTGAAGCGCGGATTGGATTTGCAGATCACATAGATGCGACCGCGACGCTTGACGATCTGGCAGTCGCGGTGACGATTCTTGGCTTCTTTGAGGGACGACAGGACTTTCATGGCAACGCTTCCTTGGGACTGAAATTAATGTAATAACATATCATATTCACCAATGAGAATTATTATCAACCATCAATTTCCGCCAACCTGACCGCTCAACGATTCTCCGCGCCGCCATCGGCCCGTTGCCCGGCCCCGCAGGCTTGGGAGAGCAGGACGGCTGCGTGATCATTACCGCGCCCAGCCTCACCAACTGCCTGACGCCCCGCCGCCGCCACTGGAACCGCCGCCCCCGGAGAAACCGCCACCCGAGCTTGAGCGGCCGCCACTGCTGCTGCCACCGCCACTGCTCCAGCGAAAGCCACTGCCGCCGGCAAACAGTATGAAACTCAGGAAATAGGCGAACGGCACGACCCTCAGCCAACGCTGCGCCGCCTGCCAGGCATCCACACCCAGGCCCATCAGCAGAACCAGCGTCAGCAACACGGCAAAGCGCCACAAAAAGCCCCGGGGGCTCTTGCGCCAGCTGTTGCGCATCATCCAGTACAGCAGCCAATGGCCGCCCAGCACCAGCAGCACCCCCGCCGGCCAGGCCAGGCCGTAGAGGAAAGTCAAACGGCCCAGATACTGGCTGACCAGGGTCAGCAGGCCGATGTACAGCAGCAGCCCCAGCACCCCGTAGAACACCCGCCGCGCCTGCCACAGCCCGGCGAAGGTCGCACCGCCGATCAACATGCACAGCGGCACCAGGAACAACTGCGCCAGCCACTCATGGCCGCCCACGGCTCCCACCAGCACCGCCATCAGCACCACTGCGCCCCCCAGCACCCGGCGCCAGTTCCAGCCGGCGGCCAGCATCACCCCCGCCACCGAGCCGAAAACGAACGCCAGCAGCAAGGCATAGGCTTCGAGCGGCACCGCCTGCCCCGCAGGCTCGGGCAACGAGCCCCCGTCCACCAGCAGGATCAAGTCATCCAGGGCACGGTCGATACCGCCGGCAAAGTCGCCCTGACGAAAGGCCGGGGTCAGGTCCTGGGCGATGATCTGCCCGGCCAGCAGGTCGGTGACCACCGGTTCCAGGCCATAACCGACCTCGATCCGCACCTTGTGGTCGTTCTTCGCCACCAGCAGCAGGATGCCGTCGTCTACCCCCTTGCGCCCCAGCTTCCAGGCGCGAAACAACTGGTTGCTCAGGGCCTCGATGCTCTGCTGGCCCAGGTTGGGCAGCAGCATCACCGCGATCTGCGCGCCGCGGCGCTGCTCCAGCGCCTCCAGCTTGTGCACCATCCGCTCCTGGGTGGCGCTATCCAAGGTCGCGGTCAGGTCGATCAGCCGCCGGTCCAGGGGCACCTTCACCAGCCCCGGCGGCGCCTCCTCGGCGTGCACCAGGGCCGGCGACAGCAGCCCGAGAAACAGCGCCAGCCACAGGCCACGCCCTTGTTGCAACCACACCTTGATCATCGGCCCGCTTCCCGCATCGTTCATCCTGAAGCGGCGAACTTTACCACTGCCCGTACCGCGACCGATTCACCGCACCTCACCGCCAGCAAAAAAACACCGGGCAGGTGACCAAACCTGCCCGGTGCCCGGCGACCTGTCGTGTTGCTGCAATCAGCCTCAGCCCAGGCGGTTGAGGCACACCACCTTGGGCTGGGTCATTTCCTCATAGGCGAAACGCACCCCTTCGCGGCCCAGGCTGCCGTACTTGAAGCCGCCAAAGGGCATGGCATCGAAACGGTAATCGGAAGAGTCGTTGATCATCACCCCACCCGCCTCGATCCGCCGCGCAGCGTCCATAGCGATACGCAGGTCATTGGTGAAGATCCCTGCATGCAGGCTGTATTCGGGCTGATTGGCCAAAGCGATGGCCTGATCCAGATCGTCGAACGGTTGCAAGACCACCACTGGCGCAAAGACCTCGTCCTGCCACAGGCGACTGCCGTGGTCGACATTCTCCAGCACCGTGGCGGCGTAACAGGAACCCCGGCGCTGATGCCCACAGAGCAAACGCGCGCCCTGTTGCAGCGCTTCATCCACGACCTTCTGCGCGTTCTGCGCCGCCTGCAGGCTGATCATCGGCCCGATGTCCGTGCTGCTGGCCAGCGGGTCGCCACTGACCTGCTCCCGAGCCAGGCGCACAAAAGCCTCTCGAAACGCCTCATAGATCGAGGCCTGGACCAGCAGGCGCTGGGTGCCGATGCAGTTCTGCCCCGCCGCCCAGAAGGCTCCGGACACGCAGCTATCCACCGTCGCCGCCAGGTCACAGTCGGCCATCACGATCACCGGCGCATTGCCTCCCAGGTCCATGGCCAGCTTTTTCAACCCGGCGCTGCGGGCGATCTGCTCCCCGGTGACAAAGCCGCCGGTGAACGACACCATGCGCACCTCACGGGCTTCCACCAGGGCCTTGCCCAGGTCCGCACCACCGGTGGCCAGGGTCACCACCGAGGTCGGCAGGCCGGCATCGCGCAAGTAGTCCACCAGCTTGATCGCCGACAGCGGCGCCAGCTCCGAGGGCTTGAGAATCACCCCGTTGCCCCCGGCGATGGCCGGGCCCAGTTTGTGCGCCACCAGGTTCAACGGATCGTTGTAAGGCGTGATCGCCAGGATCAGCCCCAAGGGCTCGCGCGAAAACCAGCCCTGGCGGTTTTCCGAACCTTCATAGGCATCAAACGGCAGCACCTCGCCGGCATTGCGCTTGGCCTCTTCGGCCGACAGCTTGAGGGTGTTGATGCAGCGCTTGACCTCTTTCTGCGCCTGTTTCAGGGTCTTGCCCGCTTCATCGACGATCAACCGGGCGAAATGTTCGGCGTCGCGCTCGATGTTCAGGGCCGCCCGCTCCAGAATCCGTGCCCGCTGATAGCGCGGCAGCGCCGCGCAGTCGCTGACACCCTGGCGGGCTTGCTGCAACAGGTAGGGCACGGCACAGGCCTCAAGGCGTGGCACTGTCCCGATCAGCCGACCATCGAAGGGGCTGCAGACATCAATCGAATCGGCGGCCAGCGCCAGACGTGACAGGTTCATGGGCATGCTCCTAGCGGGCCAAGCGCGACTGGTGGATGTGAATGATGTCCGAGAGCAAGGCAAAGGCGGTCTCGATGCGCCCAGCGCCCGGCCCGGACACCGTCACCGCGCCCAGCAGTTCGGTGTTGAACGACACCGCGTTGATCGCCCCGCCAATGCCCGCCAGCGGATGGGCCAGGGGCAACAGGCGCGGCTCGACACTGGCTTGCAGCGAGCCATCGGCCAGGCGTTGGGCCGAACCGATCAGCTTCCAGCGCGCGCCCTCGGCACGGGCCTGCTCCAGGTCCTTGGCCGTCAGGCCGGAGATACCCCGGCAACTGACATCACTGACGGTCAACTGCGCGTCGAGCAATTCGTTGGCCAGGATCACCACCTTCAAGCGCACGTCAAAGCCTTCGACATCCGCGCTCGGATCGGCCTCGGCATACCCCAGGGCCTGGGCCTCGGCCACCGCTTCGGCAAAGCCCAGGCCGGCCTCCATGCGGGTCAGCACAAAGTTGGAGGTGCCATTGAGAATGCCCTCGAAACCCAGCAGCTCGCTGCCCGCCAGGGACTGCTTGGCCATGCGGATCACCGGGGTGCCGCTCATCACCGCGCCTTCGTATTCGAAGGCCGCCAGATTGCGCTGGGCCAGGGCCTTGAGCTCGGCGCTGTGCAGGGCAACGGGGCCCTTGTTGGTGGTCACCACGTGCTTGCCCTGCTCCAGGGCCCAACGGCAGAAGGTACTGGCCGGCTCGCCGTCCACCGGGTTGGTGAAAGTGGCCTCGGCAATGATGTCGGCGCCGGAGTCCTTGATCACCTCTTCGGTGAGCGCCTCCACCTGGCCGCCCGGCAGTTGCGCCAAGGCGCCCTTGGTTGCCGGCAGCTTGCTCAGCAGACCGGCATCCAACCCCTGGGGAGCGACGATGGAGCCCAGGAACAGATCGCTGATGCCAACGATCTTCAAGCTGAAACCCAGTTGTTTTTTCCACGCCTGATTGCGCTCGGCAATCAGTTGCGCCAGGGCCCGGTTGACCCCGCCGAAGCCCACCAGGGCGATGTTGTATTCAGTCATTTTTGTTGTGTTCCATCCGGGTTGATAAGCTGATGGACACAAGGTTAGGGGTCGGGACCGGGCAGTGAAATATGCCGTTTTGCTGTATTTGCTGAGCATTTTGCCCAGCGCCGGTGACCACTGCCGAAGGCTGCGCTCACAGGCGCTGGCTACGCAAAACCCGCAACCAAGACTGCCCCTGTAGCCGCTGCCGA